>NZ_BAAALT010000014.1:39837-97818 GCF_039528515.1 Luedemannella flava | reverse complement strand
GGCGGCCGCGCGGGCCGGCCGGGGGAACGCCGAGGGGCGCGGGAGCGCCGGGGACGGCGGGGCGGCCCTGCCCCGGGCGCGTTCGGCGTCGGGGGGCGGCGCTGTCGGCCGTACTCCCCAGAATGTCCGGAACGACGACGGCCCGCCGCCGGACGAACCGCCCTTCGACCCCGACTATGACAAGCCGGCCGGCAACGGGTTCTACGACGGGTTCGACCCGGGCGACGAGCCGCTCGACGACGAGGCGGAGGCGGCCCTCGGCACGAGCGAGGAGCAGGCCCTGCGCCTTCTCGCCGAGAAGCTCGGCGCCGAGAAGATCGGCGAAGCGCCGGCCCGGTGAGCCACCTGGTGACCGTCTAGGCTCAGGGGGACAGCCGGCCCGACCTGAGGAGCGCACCGTGCGTCCCGGAATGAACCCGCAGAAGCTCATGCTGCAGATGCAGCGCATGCAGCAGCAGATGGAGGCGGCGCAGGCCGAACTGGCCGAGACCGAGGTGACCGGCACCGCCGGGGGCGGCCTCGTCACCGTCACCGCGACCGCGTCCGGCGAGTTCCGCGGCGTGAAGATCGACCCGAAGGCCGTGGACCCCGACGACGTCGAGACCCTGGAGGACCTGGTCCTCGCCGCGATCCACAACGCGGCCGCCGCCGGCAAGGACCTCAGCGAGGCGAAGATGGGCCCGCTCACCAGCGGTCTGGGCGGCCTCGGCCTGCCCGGCTTCTGACGCCGATGTACGAGGGAGCCATCCAGGACCTCATCGACGAGCTGGGCCGCCTGCCCGGCGTGGGCCCCAAGAGCGCCCAACGGATCGCCTTCCACATCCTGCAGTCCGACAAGGTCGACGTGAACCGGCTCGCCGGCGCGCTGACCCGCGTCAAGGAACAGGTGCGCTTCTGCGACACGTGCTTCAACGTGGCCGAGTCCGAGAAGTGCCGCATCTGCCGCGACCCGCGCCGCACCGACGAGCTGATCTGCGTCGTCGAGGAGCCCAAGGACGTCATCGCGATCGAGAAGACGGGCGAGTTCCGCGGGCGGTACCACGTGCTCGGCGGGGCGATCAACCCGCTCGACGGCATCGGGCCCGACCAGCTGCGCATCCGCGACCTCATGACGCGCCTGGCCGGCGGCACCGTGAAGGAGATCATCCTCGCCACGGACCCGAACACCGAGGGCGAGGCCACGGCGACGTACCTGGCGCTGCTGATCAAACCGATGGGACTTTCGGTGACGCGACTCGCCAGCGGCCTGCCGGTGGGCGGTGACCTGGAGTACGCCGATGAGATCACCCTCGGCCGGGCGTTCGAGGGCCGCCGCGCGGTCTAAGGTGATCGCCGTGAAGCTCCTGCACTCCGGCAAGGTCCGCGACGTCTACTCCGACGGCGACGACATCATCCTGGTCGCCTCCGACCGGGTGTCCGTGTACGACGTCATCCTGCCCACCCCCATCCCGGACAAGGGCAAGATCCTCACGCAGCTGTCGCTGTGGTGGTTCGACCGCCTCGCCGACCTGCTGCCGCACCACATCATCTCGGCCACCGACGTGCCGGCGGAGTTCGCCGGGCGGGCCGTGCGGTGCAAGAAGCTGGAGATGGTGCCGGTCGAGTGCGTCGCCCGTGGCTACCTGACGGGCAGCGGCCTTACCGACTACAGGGCCAAGGGCGCCGTGTCCGGCGTCGCGCTGCCGCCCGGGCTCGTCGACGGGTCCGCGCTGCCCGAGCCGATCTTCACGCCGTCGACCAAGGCGCCCATGGGCAGCCACGACGAGCCCATGACGTACGACGAGGTCGTCGACAAGGTCGGCGCCCAAGTGGCGGCCGACCTGCGCGGCATCACGCTCGCCATCTACCGGCGGGGCGCCGCGATCGCCGCGGAGCGCGGCGTCATCATCGCGGACACGAAGATCGAGCTGGGGTACGCGGCCGACGGCGCGCTGACGCTCGGCGACGAGGTGCTGACCCCGGACTCGTCGCGCTTCTGGCCGGCCGACGAGTGGGAGCCGGGCCGCGCGCAGAACTCGTACGACAAGCAGATCGTCCGCGACTGGGCCGTGAGCACGGGCTGGGACAAGACGGCTCCCGGTCCGGAAATTCCCGACGAGATCGTCGAGCGCACGCACGCCCGCTACGCGGAACTCTACGAGCGCATCACCGGCGACCCCTGGCGTTCCTAACCTTCGGGGCGGTGCAGCGCCGCCACCACGACCGTGTGCACCGCGTCGATGTCCTTCACGTCGGCGAGCTGCGCCTTCGCGCCCGTCACGGTGTACCACTCGGCGGCGTCCTTGTACTGGACGCGCACGACCAGGTTGAGCGCGTCGTCGACCTCCGTACGCAGGGTCAGGTCGCCGGTGACGACGCCGACCTCGTCGGTCATCACCCCGCCCGGCCCCGGGAGGATGTCGGTGACCCGCTGCTCTGCCATGCGTTCACTCTCCCATCGTCGCCGGAAGCGTGTCAGCAGGTTGCGAGCATGTCCTCCAGCGCCGACTTCTCCTTGGCGGTGACGGTCAGCTTCCAGTAGGACTTCACGGTTACCCAGTCGACGGCGTACTGACACCAGTAGCTCTTCGTCGGCGGCTTCCACGTCGACGGGTCCTGGTCGCCCTTGGAGCGGTTCGACGAGGCGGACACGGCGAACAGCTGCGGCCGGTCCATGTCGTTGGCGAAGTCGCTGCGCTTGTCGTCGGACCAGTCCCACGCGCCCGCGCGCCAAGCGGCGGCCAGCGGCACCATGTGGTCGATGTCGAGGTCGCCCGGCTCGGTGAAGTCCTTGCTGTCGTAGACGCTGTGCCACGAGCCCTCGGTGACCTTGCAGTCGGCCGTGGTCTTGACGTTCCTGCCGTCGCGCTTGAGGACCGCCTCGCGGGTGTCGCACCCGGAACCCTGGCTGGTCCAGTGCGGGAAGCGGTCGCGGCTGTAGCCGGACATCGAGTGCCACTCGGCGACCTTGAGCTGCGTGAGCATGCCCGCCGCGGCGCCCCCGCCCGGCTTGGGCTTCGGGGCGGTGGCCCCGCTGCCGCTGCCGTTGCCGGTCGCGGATCCGGGGGTTTCGACGTCGCAGCTGCCGGCGGTCAGCAGCAGTCCACAGGCGACGGAGGCGAGGATGACGCGGAGGGGTGAGCGCACGGGTAACAGCATGCGTGCCGAGGGGACCTTAGGCTAGGACCGATGTCGGGCGTTTCACTCCCCTTGGCGGCGGTTTGCGCCGCCAAGGGGAGTGAACACGACAGAGAAAATCAGCCGCGCGTGCCGCGGTTCACGGCCGAGGAGACGGCGCGCAGCGACGCGGTGACGATGTTCGGGTCGACCCCGACGCCCCAGTACGTCTCGCCGTTGACCTCGCACTCGACGTACGCGGCGGCCTGCGCGTCGCCGCCCGCCGACATGGCGTGCTCGGCGTAGTCCAGGACGCGCACCGAGATGTCGACATTGGACAGCGCGTGCACGAACGCGTCGATCGGGCCGTTGCCGACGCCGGTGAGCCGCCCGGTCGGGCCGCCCTCGGCGATCAGCTCCACCTTGCCGTCGACGGTCGCGACGGAATAGTTCGACACGGCGATGGTCGGGGAGATCTGGTGGTCCACCAGGTACTCCGTGGAGAAGATCTCCCACATCGCGCCCGGCAGCACCTCGCCGCCCTCGTCGTCGGTGTGCCGCTGCACCACGCCGGAGAACTCGATCTGCAGCCGACGCGGCAGGTCCAGGTGGTGCTCCTCCTTCATGATGTACGCGACGCCGCCCTTGCCGGACTGCGAGTTCACCCGGATGACGGCCTCGTACGACCGGCCCACGTCCTTCGGGTCGATCGGCAGGTAGGGCACGCCCCAGGTGAACTGGTCGACCGTCACGCCGGCCTCGGAGGCGTCGCGGCCCAGCCAGTCGAAGCCCTTCTTGATGGCGTCCTGGTGCGAGCCGGAGAACGACGTGTAGACCAGGTCCCCGGCGTACGGGTGACGCTCGTGCACGGGCAGCTGGTTGCAGTACTCGACGGTGCGCTTGATCTCGTCGATGTTGGCGAAGTTGATCTGCGGGTCGATGCCCTGCGAGAACAGGTTCAGGCCCAGCGTGACCAGGTCGACGTTGCCGGTGCGCTCGCCGTTGCCGAACAGGCAGCCCTCGATGCGGTCCGCGCCGGCCAGCAGGCCCAGCTCGGCGGCCGCGACGCCGGTGCCCCGGTCGTTGTGCGGGTGCAGGCTCAGGATCACGGAGTCGCGCCGGGGCAGGTTGCGGTGCATCCACTCGATCGAGTCGGCGTAGACGTTCGGCGTGGCCATCTCCACCGTCGCCGGCAGGTTGATGATCAGCGGCCAGTCGGGGGTCGGGTCGATCGCCTCGATGACGGCCGAGCAGACCTCCAGGGCGTAGCTCAGCTCGGTGCCCGTGTACGACTCCGGGGAGTACTCGTAGAAGATCTGCGTGTCCGGGGTGTGGATCTCGGCGTACTTCTTGCACAGCCGCGCGCCGGACGTGGCGATGTCGGTGATGCCGTCCTTGTCCAGCCCGAACACGACGCGCCGCTGCAGCACGGACGTCGAGTTGTAGAAGTGCACGATCGCCCGCTTCGCGCCGCGCAGCGACTCGAAGGTCCGGTCGATCAGGTGCTCCCGGCACTGCGTCAGCACCTGGATGGTGACGTCGTCCGGGATCAGCTCTTCCTCGATCAGCTGCCGGATGAAGTCATAATCCGTCTGGCTGGCCGCCGGGAAGCCGACCTCGATCTCCTTGTAGCCCATCTGCACCAGCAGTGCGAACATGCGCCGCTTGCGCTCCGGCGACATCGGGTCGATCAGGGCCTGGTTGCCGTCGCGCAGGTCCACGGCGCACCAGCGCGGCGCCGTCGTGGTCACCTTCGTGGGCCACGTGCGGTCCGCGATCTCGATATCAAAAACCTGGTGGTACGGCTTATAGCGGTGTACGGGCATCGTGCTGGCGATCTGGCGCGCGATGGGGTCGATCGTCGTCATGGCGAAGCTCCTGAGGTCGTGATGGGTCGCGGTCTCGATTGATCGAATGAAAGTGATCAGACTGACCGGCCGCGCGACTCACAGTGAGACGCTCAGGGCGTGGCGCGCGAAAACACCGCGACGAGGTGCCGGCCTTCGCGCCGGGATGTTCCCCGGGGCTACTAAGCCTCGTCGCGGCGCATAAGAAGGAGCAGCGCCTGCCACATAACGCCCCCGACAATACACGCCGGGCCTACGCGCTCACACCTTCGGCGGCGGGATGTGGCAATTGTCGCTCCCGGGCATCAGGGAGTCGCTTCGGCGGTCGTGCCCAGTGTGGGCGAGGGCGGCGGGGGCGGGGCGGCGATCGACAGCGGGCCGCCGGCCATGATCGGGGCCGGCAGGGCAATCGAGGCGGGCGCCGGGTCGGGGTCGCCGACCAGGACGAGCGTGCCGAAGGACGTGCGGGCCGCGGTGAGGGTGCCGTCCGACCGGTAGCAGTAGATGCCCGGGTCGATCGGGGACGCGAGCGCCGCTGTGTTCGACTCGATCGAGAAGCAGGTGCCGGCCGCCTTCTCCAGCCGCTGGGCCAGCGCCACGGAGAAGGGCGCCGCCGGGTCGAGCAGCACGTCGATCCAGTCCGTGAACACGTGCTGCACCTTCGGGTCGGTGCCGCTGGTGAGCTTCGTGACCTTCACGCACCCGGGGGTGACGTTGGGCGCGGCCGGGTCGGCGACCGTCGATGCCGACGGGCCGAGCGCGCACTGGAACAGGCCGTCCGCCGAGCGGAACACGGCCGCGTCGGCGTACCCGCCGAGCAGGCCGCCGGGGACCGAGACGACCCACGAGTTGTCCGTGGCGAGCGCCACGGTCACGGTCCGCTCGTCGCGATTCTTGCTGCGCAGCCGGTACGTCGCGACGTACCGGCGGTCCTTCGCCGTGGCGACGCTCGCGGCGAGCTGGTCGCGGGCGGCCTCGCGGAGGGTGGGCGGTGGGGTCTGCGACGCCTTGGCGGGCGGCTCGCTGCCCCCGCAACCGGCCAGCGCGAAGGTCATCGTGAGTAATGCCACTCCCGCCGCGGCCGCGAACGGACGGCGCCCGGCACTGCCGCCGCGGGACACCTTTCGATTCCGGATGGGGACGGCAGGGACATTATTCGAGAAATGACGACGTGGGCGCACGAACATCATTGTCGACGACCGTCGCACCGGATCGTGGGATCGACTCTCCCGGGCGTTCGCGGCCGCGAGTATCCTGGTCAGGAGCTCGTCGGCGCCGGCCGGCCACATGGCCGACGGCGCTGTGCCTTGTCACGGCACGGTTTCCGGCGGGCGACAGCTGATCCGAGAGGAGCGTCGGCGCACGTGGCCTTGATCGTGCAAAAGTACGGTGGCTCATCCGTCAAGGACGCCGAGCGCATCAAGCGCGTCGCCGAGCGCATCGTCGGCGCCCGCAAGGCGGGTGACGATGTTGTGGTCGTGGTCTCCGCGATGGGCGACACCACCGACGAGCTGATCGACCTCGCCCACCAGGTGAGCCCGCTGCCCCCGGGCCGCGAGCTGGACATGCTGCTCACCGCCGGCGAGCGGATCTCCATGGCACTCCTGGCGATGGCGATCCACAACCTGGGCTTCGAGGCCCGGTCCTACACGGGCTCGCAGGCCGGCGTCATCACGACGTCGGCGCACGGCAAGGCGCGCATCATCGACGTGACGCCGGGCCGGTTGCGCCAGGCGCTCGACGAGGGCGCGATCTGCATCGTGGCCGGTTTCCAGGGCGTCTCGCAGGACACCAAGGACATCACCACCCTGGGCCGCGGCGGTTCGGACACCACCGCGGTCGCGCTCGCCGCCGCGCTGAAGGCCGACGTCTGCGAGATCTACACCGACGTCGACGGCATCTTCAGCGCCGACCCGCGCGTCGCGCCGAACGCCCGGCACATCGCCCAGATCACCTACGAGGAGATGCTGGAGCTGGCGGCCTGCGGCGCGAAGGTCCTGCACCTGCGCAGCGTGGAGTACGCGCGCCGGTTCGGCCTGCCGATCCACGTCCGCTCGTCGTACTCCCAGAAGACCGGCACCATGGTCACTGGCTCAATGGAGGACCTTCCCGTGGAGCAAGCACTCATCACCGGCGTCGCGCACGACCGCAGCGAGGCGAAGATCACTATCGTCGGCGTGCCGGACTCGCCGGGAGAAGCGGCCCGCATCTTCCACACGGTCTCCGCGTCCGGCAGCAACATCGACATGATCGTGCAGAACGTCTCCACGGAGTCGTCCGGACGCACGGACATCTCGTTCACGCTGCCCAAGTCCGACGGCCCGGCGGCGATGGCCGCGCTCAGCAAGATTCAGGAGAGCGTGGGCTTCAAGGGCCTGCTCTACGACGACCACATCGGTAAGGTCTCGTTGATCGGGGCGGGCATGCGTTCGCACCACGGGGTCGCGGCGAAGTTCTTCGGGGCGCTCGCCGAGGCCGGAGTCAACATCGAAATGATCTCCACTTCGGAGATCCGCGTCTCGGTCGTGTGCCGTGACACCGACCTCGACCAGGCCGTGCGCGCCGTCCACGACGCGTTCGAGCTCGGCGGGGACACCGAGGCGATTGTGTACGCGGGAACCGGGAGGTAAGGCGAGATGGCAGACAGACCCACTCTTGCGGTGGTCGGTGCGACCGGAGCGGTCGGCACGGTGATGCTGGAGCTGCTCTCCTCCCGCAAGAACGTCTGGGGCGAGATCCGTCTGATCGCCTCGCCGCGGTCGGCCGGCAAGACCCTCACCGTCCGCGGTGAGGAGGTCATCGTCCAGGCGCTGGCCCCCGAGGTCTTCGACGGCGTCGACGTGGCGATGTTCGACGTGCCGGACGAGGTGTCCCTGGAGTGGGGCCCGATCGCGGCCGCGCGCGGCGCGATCGTGGTCGACAACTCGGGCGCCTTCCGGATGGATCCGCAGGTCCCGCTCGTGGTGCCCGAGGTGAACCCGGAGGCGGCGCGCAACCGGCCCAAGGGCATCATCTCGAACCCCAACTGCACGACCCTCACCATGATCGTCGCCATCGGTGCCCTGCACCGGGAGTACGGGCTGCGCGAGCTGATCGTCGCCTCGTACCAGGCCGCGTCGGGTGCGGGTCAGGTGGGCGTCGACACGCTGCTCAACCAGATCAACAAGGTGGCCGGCGACCGGGCGCTCGGCTCGCGCGCCGGCAACGTGCGCCAGGCCATCGGCGAGGACCTCGGCCCGTTCCCCGCCCCGCTCGCGCTCAACGTCGTGCCGTGGGCCGGTTCCCTGCGCGAGAACGGCTGGTCGAGCGAGGAGCTCAAGGTCCGCAACGAGTCCCGCAAGATCCTGGGCCTGCCCGACCTGAAGGTCTCGGCGACCTGCGTGCGGGTCCCGGTCGTGACCGGCCACTCGCTCGCGGTGCACGCGGTCTTCGGCGCCGAGGTGGACGCCGAGGAGTGCAATGAGCTGCTGCGCGGCGCGCCGGGCGTGGTCCTGGTCGACGACCCGGGCGCCGGCGAGTTCCCGATGCCGGCCGACGCGGTCGGCACCGACCCGACGTGGGTGGGCCGCATCCGCAAGTCGCTCGACGACCCGCGCGCGGTCGACCTGTTCGTGACCGGCGACAACCTGCGTAAGGGCGCCGCCCTGAACACCGCGCAGATCGCCGAGCTGCTCGCGGTCGAGCTGACCAAGAACTGAGTCCTGTTGGTGGATGGGCCCGCGATATTCGCGGGCCCATCTGCGTTTGGCCAGCTAGCCTGGGCCGCCATGGACATCGTGGCGCACAACCGTGAGGCGTGGGACCGTCAGGTCGCGCAGGACAACGAGTGGACCCGGCCGGTCGGCCCGGACGTGATCGAGCGGGCCCGCCATGGCGACTGGTCGATCGTGCTCATCGGCCACGCGCCCGTCCCGCGCGAGTGGTTCCCGGCGTCGCTGGCCGGCGTGGACCTGCTCGCGCTGGCCTCGGGCGGCGGCCAGCAGGCCCCGGTCCTGGCGGCGGCCGGCGCGACGGTGACGAGCTTCGACAACTCGCCCGCCCAGCTGGCGCGCGACGCCGAGGTGGCGTCGCGCGAGGGCCTGTCGATCCGCCTGGAGCAGGGCGACATGGCCGACCTGAGCCGGTTCCCCGACGCCAGCTTCGATCTGATCTTCCACCCGGTGTCGAACCTGTTCGTCCCGGACGTGCGCGTGGTGTGGCGCGAGTGCTTCCGCGTCCTGCGCCCCGGCGGCCTCCTGCTCGCCGGCTTCCTCAACCCGGACCTCTACATCTTCGACGCCGACGCGCTCGACAACCGGGGTGAGTTCGTGGTCCGCCACGCCCTGCCGTACTCGGATCTGACCCACCTGACCCAGGAGGAGCGCGACCGCCTCTTCGGCCCGGGCTCGACGGTCGAGTGGAGCCACACCCTCTCCGACCAGATCGGCGGCCAACTTGAGGCCGGCTTCCTGCTCTCGGCCTTCCAGGAGGCCCCCCACCACGCCGGCCCGACGGGCCGCTACCTCCCCGGCTACTTCGCCACCCGAGCCATCAAGCCGACGCACTGACGGCTACGCCCGGTACTTTCTGTTCCGCTGCCCAACAACCCCTGCACCCACTTTGCTCTGCTTCCCTATAGGAATCACTCACCCAGCGTGACCGCCCTCGTCACCGCGCGGTCGCATCGCCGCAGCTAGCGCGCCGATTCCTATGAGGAAGCAGAGCAAAGTGGGTGGCGGGGCATGGCGCATCTCGTAGCCCTCATCACTCTCCGTCCCCATAACTCTACGTAGGGGTCCCACGAACTTGACAGTAACTATGAAGTGGAAGCTACTCTCATTTCATGGTTGCTGTCATGAAGGACGGGCGTGGGCGGTGGCTCGCGCTCGGGGCGATCGTGCTGTGCATGCTGACGCTCGGGTTCGACGGGACGATCCTCAACGTGGCGCTGCCGACGCTCGCGACGGAACTTGGCGCCGGCGTCAGCGAGCTGCAGTGGATCGTGGACGCGTACATCCTGGTGTTCGCGGGGTTGTTGCTGCCCGCGGGCGCGCTCGCCGACCGGGTCGGGCGCAAGCGGGTGCTGCTGGCGGGGCTGGGGCTGTTCGGGGCCGCGTCGCTCGTCGCCACCTATGCGACCAGCGCCGGTACGCTCGTCGGGGCGCGGGCGCTCATGGGGATCGGGGCGGCCGTGCTCACGCCGACCACGCTGGCCGTGCTGCCGGCGATCTTTCCGCCGGAGCAGCGGGCGCGGGCCGTGGCCGTCGCGATGATGGCCGCCGGCGTGGGCATCCCGCTCGGGCCGATCGTCGGCGGGTGGCTGCTGCGGCACTTCTGGTGGGGCTCGGTGTTCCTGGTCAACCTGCCGGTCGTCGCGGTCGCGGCCGTCGCCGTCGTCGCGCTCATCCCCGAGACCCGCGACCCCGAACCACGCCCGGCCGACCTGGTCGGGGGCGCGCTCTCGACCGTCGGGCTGGTCGGGCTGATCTACGGGGTGATCGAGGTGCCGCAGCGGGGCTGGGCGGACGCCCGCGTGCTGTGCGCGATCGGCGCCGGCGCCGCCGTCCTCGCCGCGTTCGTGTGGTGGGAGCGGCGCAGCGCGTACCCGATGATTGATCTTTTGTGGTTTGCGCGGGTGCGGTTCCTGTGGGGGTCGCTCGCCGCGACGCTCGCGACGTTCGCGATGTTCGGGGTGCTGTTCGTGCTGCCGGCGTACCTGCAGCTGGTGCTCGGGCACGACGCGCTGGGCGTCGGGGTGCGGCTCATCCCGATGATGGCGGGGCTGATCGTCGGCGCGGCCGCGTCCGAGCGGCTCGTCGGGCGGCTCGGCGCACGGATTCCGATCACCGTCGGGTTGGTTGTCGCGGCGGTCGGCCTCGGGCTCGGCGCGCGGACCGACCTCGGCGACGGCTACGCGTCGACGGCCCTGTGGCTCGCCGTGCTCGGGTTCGGCACGGGCAGCGCCATGGCGCCCGCGATGGCCGTGGTCCTCGACGACCTGCCGGCCGAGCGGGCCGGCGCCGGCACCGCGATCACCATGACGCTGCGCCAGGTCGGGGCCGCGCTCGGCGTAGCGCTGCTGGGCAGCCTGCTGTCCGGTCAGCTCGACGGGCGCGGCATCGCGGAGAGCACGCCCGCCGCGTACGTGCACGCCATGGACGTGGTGCTCGCGGCCTGCGCGGGGCTCGCACTGATCGGCGCCGTGTGCGTCGCCATGTTCCTGCGGGGGCAGCCGGTCGCCACGGCGCCGCCCGGCGAGGAAGAATCACACCATGACGTCGTCGCCCGGCCTGCGTGAACGCAAGAAGCAGAAGACCCGGTGGTCCATCCAGGACCACGCGTTGCGGCTCTTCGCGGAGCAGGGGTACGACGCGACGACGGTGGACCAGATCGCGGCCGCCGCCGAGGTGTCCCCGAGCACGTTCTTCCGCTACTTCAAGACGAAGGAAGACGTCGTCATCCTCGACGAGTACGACGACGTGATCGCCGAACGGTTCCTCAGCGCGCCGGTGGAGCTCACCACCATCGGCGCGCTGCGGCACGTCATCCGCGACGTGTTCGGCAACCTGGACCCCACGGCCAAGGCCGCCCTCAACGAGCGCAGCATGCTGGTGCTGTCGGTGCCGGCGCTGCGGGCGCGCGCCCTGGAGAACCTGCTCACCACCATGGGCATGATGCGTGACCTGTTCCAGACCCGCGACGGGCGCCCCGGCGACGACTTCGCCGCGCATGTGCTGGCCGGCGCGGTCGCCGGCGCGGTCCTCGCCGTCAGCGAGCGGTGGCTCGCCGATCCGGCCGGGCCCGAGTTCGGCGACCTGCTCGACCGCGCGCTCGCCGAACTCGAACGTTAGCCGCGCATCGCGTCCAGCACGTCCAGGGCCACCGTGAGGTCGTGCTGGCGTTCCGGCACCGTCGTCGCAAGGATCGCGCGGCGCTCCTCCGCCCGGGCGCGGGCCGTGGCGATCAGGGCGGCCGCGTCCACCCGCTCCGGGATGGGCAGCCACTCGTGGGTCAGCCCCACCGAGGCGGCGTAGTCGGCGTACTTGAACAGCGGCTGCGTGGAGCCGCCGCCCAGGTGCACCGGAACGGCCGGGACCCCGTACGCGTCGGCCACGATCAGGCCGTGCAGGGCGCTGGCGAGCACCAGGTCGGCCGAGGCCAGCCGGTCGAGCAGCGTCATCGTCCGGGTGGTGGTCGGCACGATCTGGACGCCGCGCGCCGCCAGCCGCGCCATCGCCTGGCGCGCCGACCGCGACTCGAAGTCGGCGTAGTGCGGGACCAGGATCAGGTCGGCGCGCCCGACCCGGCGCGGCGCGGGCAGGCTGACCGGCACGAGCAGTCCGGGGTCGCCCAGCGGCGTGTCGGCGGGCAGGCCCAGGGCGTCGCGGGTCAACGGGCCGCGCACGGCGGCGAACCGGACGCCGGCGACGACCGGCGCCTGGCCCGGACGGTCGTGCAGGCCGGAGCCCCACACGGTCACCGGCGGCGCGTCCGGCGGCCGTCGCGACGCGGGTACGTGCTCGACGACGGAGCCGATCGCGACGAGCGCGGCCCGGTCCGGCGGCGTCCAGCGGACCGGGCGGCCCAGCAGCCGGCCGACCAGGAGCGGGTTCAGTTCGTCGCCGAAGTTGACCATGGATCGTCCCGAGCGGGCGAGCAGTCGCGCCCACACACCGCCCCGCACGCGCACCTGCCGGGCCAGCACCCTCGGGTCGCGCACGGGACTCCACCAGTACAGGTCGACCGGGTCCACGCCCTGATCATGCAGGTCGGTCGGCCATTCGGGCGGTATCGCGGCCGGCGCGTTTGGCTACGTAAAGGGCGGCGTCGGCCCGCCGGAGCGTGTCGGGGCCGTCCTCGTCGTCGCGGCGCAGGGCCACCCCGGCGCTCACCGGGTGACCGGCGGACCGGGCGGCGCGCAGCAGCCGCTCCGCGATGGCGAGCGCCTCCGGCTCCCCGGCGACCTCGACGAGGACCGCGAACTCGTCCCCGCCGACGCGGTAGAGGTCGTCGCTGCACCGCAGCGCGGCCTGCAGGGCGTTGCCGAGGCGGACCAGGGCGGTGTCGCCGGCCCCGTGGCCGTACTCGTCGTTGATGCTCTTGAAGTTGTCGACGTCGATCGCGATGACGGCCGTGCGACCCGGGGTGGCCTTCGCGAGCCGGCGCCGGAACGGCCGGTGGTGGCGCAGGCCGGTGAGCGGGTCGCTGTTGGCGAAGCGGCGCAGCGCGTCGAGCTGGCTGAGGCGGTCGAGGCCGGCGACGTGGTGGGCCGCGATGAGGGAGAGCACCTGCGTCGCGGCGGGACGGGGGTGACCCGCCACGATCAGCGCCCCGCCGCTCATCGGCACCGTGACGGCGCCGCCGGCGAGCAGGTCGGTGGGGCCGGCCGGCGCGCGGCACAGGCGCGAGCGCAGGTCGGCGTCGAGGGCCCCGAACCGTTCGACGAGGTCGACGTCGCCCTCGGCGCGCAGATCGCCGTCGGGCTCGATCACCGCGGCGACCGCGGCGTCCGCGACCTCCCGGGCCGCCACGAGAGTACGGGTGGTGAGCTCGGCGCGATCGGTGGCGGCCGCCATGGCGAGCGTGTGCCGCAGCGCGTTCGCGTACGCGCGGACCGCGACGTCGGCCGGGCTACCGGTGCAGCCACCGTCGCGGTCGGGCGCGCTGCCATGGGGGAGGTACACGCGGATCTCTTTCGCGGGGGTACGGCGCGAGAAGTTTTCACGAACGCCGTCCCAAGATTAGCGGGCAAAGGTCCGCGATGCTTGCCCGGTCAAATACTCGTGGGGCCGGTGAGGCTGGTGATCCCACGCTGGGCGTTGAAACGACTACCAATGGTCCGCTAGTGTCGCCGCACCGACACCGGGCCTAGCCGAGGAATGCCCGATGCGACAACTGCCGCTCGCGGACGAGTTCTACCTTGTCAGCCACGACGAATACACCGGCAAGTGCCACCTCAACGCCCGGGTGTTCGAGTCGGGGCTCGCGGGCGCCGTGGTGGCCGAGCTCGCCATCCGTGAGCGGATCACGGTCGTCAACGGCCTGGTCACCGTCGTCGACCTGCGTCCCCACCGGGAGCGCGTGAGCGACGCCGCACTCGCGGAGATCGTCAAGGAGCGCGCCGAGCACCCCGTACGCAGCTGGGTGGAGTATCTGCGCAAGGACGCCCTGGAGATGGTGCGGCCGCGGCTCGTCGAGGCCGGGATCATCCACCGGGTCGAGTCGCGCGGCATGCTCCGCTCGACCGTGCGCTACCCGGCCGTGGACCGCAACGACGCCGCCGCGCCCCGGGCCCGGCTGCGCTACATGCTCGACCATCCGGAACTGTTGGACGCACCCACCGCGGTGCTGGCCGGGCTCGTGCTCGCCGTCGGCATGACCGACCTGATCGCCGTGCGGGGACGCGAAGCCCGGGAGGGCCTCGGCCGGTTCGCCGCCACCCTCCCGGACGTACTCAAAGAGATCATTACGGCTGTCGAGCTGGTCGCCGCGACCCTGGCCGTGGCGCCCAAGCTCTGAGCCGGTCAGGTCATCGCGACGTCGAAGGCGACGACGTAGAAGAAGCCGCCCTTGCCGTCCGGCTTCTTCGTCAGCTCGCCGACCCGGATCTTCAGCACGTGGTCGCTGTTGGGGGTCGACTGGATGCCCAGCCCGTACGTGATGTAGCCCTCGAAGTCCCCGCCGAACGCGTAGCTCTTGAGATTCTTGAAGCCGATGTGGTTGGCCGGCTTCACTTTGAGCGAGTTGTGGTAGTCGTCGTCGTGCTGCCGCGCGTTGCTGAACTGGATGCGCAGGAACGAGTTGCCCTCGAGCTTGATCGGCTCGCCCTGGCCCTCGTTGAGCACCTCGGCCGCGTAGTTGAAGTTGTAGCTCGGCATGCCGCCCCGGAAGTAGAACGAGATCCGGGCGAAGCCGTCCTTTTCGTGGTTGCCCACGTGGATCTCGGCCAGCCGCGGCAGCGGCATCGCGTGCGGGTTGTTGACGGCGACCCGCGAGCTGGGGATGTTCCAGTTGTACCGGACCTTCCAGGTGCCCTGGCTGGTGCCGGTCGTCGGGCTGCCCCCGCCACCTCCGCCGCCCTTGGTGGTCGGCGCCGTCGTGGCGCCGGCGGGCCCCGTGGTGGCGGGTGCGGCCGTCGTGGAGCCGGCGCCGGGTGCGGTGGTGGTGCCCCCGGTGCCAGGGTTGTCGGTCGGGGTGCAGGCCGCGGCGGCCAATGCCGCGACACAAACCCCGACGAGTACGAGTCTGCGCATGGTGATCTCCGTTCCGAGCCCCTCGTGGCGGCCTGAACACGGTCGCGTCATTAGGACGCGATGGCCGTTGGTGGGGTTGGCACGGAGTCCGTCGGGTGCAGGACACATCGTGTCGACTGGGCCGGACGTGGCGGCCCGGTCCGGCGGCCCTATGCCGTCTGGGCGGCGGTCCGGGCGTTCATGGGAAGGACGTTGCTGGGCCCGGCTTGCGGGACAGGGTCGGGCTTGAGGCCCCCGTCGGGCATCAATCCCGACAACTTCTCGATTTCGACCGCGATGTCGCGAACCTTGTCGTCCGCGACAAGGACGGCGTTCTGATTCATCGTGACGCCGAAGATGAACCGACGCGCGTCGACGCGGGTGTAGTAGAAGGCGCCCTGCGCGACATCCAGCACCACGCGGATGAGCACCCCCTGCTCCACCTCCTCAAACGTCGAGTCCAGTCGGCTGACGAAACCGTGAGTCAGGCGGCCATACGCCTCGTATCGCCGTCGTCTTGTGTCGGCGGGAACATCGCCACGCATGTTCTGCATCTGCTCGCTGTTGTCGTCGAGGATGTCCGTGTAGAACCGGCATTTGCCGTTGACGTAATAGCCGACGAAGTGGAGGTCGTACAACGCCATGTTCTTGCGGCACAGTGCCACGATCGAAGCGGGGGCGTCGCCGTCGAACGTGGTGAGCAACGCCGAGTTCGGTCCGGGCAGCGGTTGACTCAAGCCGACGCGGTTCTGGTATTCGGCCGGGTCGTCCCGTTGAACAACACCACGCTGCATCGCCACGTAGAAGCCGGACATACAAATGATCACGCCGCAGCTGATCATTATCGTGCCGACGACGTTGGAGACGGACGCGTTGCCGGTGACGTCGAGGTTGAGCAGCACCAGGACCCCGGCGGCGACCGCCAGCAGGCCGATGGCGATGAGGCCGCCCGCGACGAGACGTCGCCAGGTGATCTTCTTTCGCTCCGCGAGCTCCAGGGCGACTGACAGAACAAGTATGACCGCGAGCAGTGTGCCGAATCGTTGGAGGCTCACGGGTTCGCTCTTCCCGATTGCCAGTATGAACTCGACCGCGACGCCGGTCAGCAACACGCTCAGGGCGGCGCCGCTTCGACGTAGGAATTCCCTCATCGTTAATTCTCCCGGCACGTTGGTGCGACGAAGGTAGATGCGCCTTCGTGAACGTAGCGGGGAATCACCAAATGGACACAGCCCTTAGTGGACCGTATCCGCGGCCGTTCAGTCAGAGTGACTTGCCACAGAGCTTCTGGTTGAGGACGGTCCGTTGTCGGATACTGGTGGTCCGGTGGTATACCGCGACGTTAGGACTCGTCTTGCCCGCACAGCTCTTGCGCCGCGTCCCGCTACGTATGTGGTTGGTCGTCCTGGTCCTGGGAAGTTGGTTGTTCGCGGAGTTGGTCGGCCTTCGGAGCGTCCACAACTCGACGACCTATCTGTACCTGACCAGCCTGTTGCTTGGTGTCGGGCTGTTCAGCAGCACGGTCGGCATCGACCTGGCGGAAGCGAAGGACAACAAGCGGATCATCATCGCCGCCGTCACCGTCGGCGTTTTCGCGAAGGCCGCGATGATCGGTGGGATTCTCTACCTGGCAACGCGGGATCCGGTGTATCTGGTCCTGGGCGTTGCTGTCGCACAAATTGATCCACTTTCCGTTGCCGCGATTATGGGCGACTCCCGGATGTCATCCCGCGTGAAATCTATCCTCGGCGCATGGGCGTCGTTCGATGATCCGATGACCGTCATCCTTGTCGTGTACGTCAGCGCTGTCGCGACTCAGACCTTTGGCCTCGGTGAAGCGAGCGGACAGGGGCCTGTTACGGATGGCCTGCTCGCCTACGGTATTGATCTCGCACTGAATCTGGCCCTGGCGGGCCTGGCCTATCTGGCGTGGCTTACGTTGCGCGCCCGGCCCTGGATCCTGACCATCGTGCTGAGCGTTCTGGCGGTGATCGCCGTCGCGCAGTTCCTCATGCTCGCGATCGCGATTGCGGGACTCTTCATGCGGACGCCGCTACTGGAGCGGCTGGTCGGAAGGATCGTGAACTACGCCCTGCTCTTCTCCAGCGTGCTATTAGGGCTGCTGCTGGTCAACGGTGTGAATCTGACTGACGGCCTGCTGCTGGGCGTCATGGCCTTTGTCGCCCAGATCGTCGCGGGGATGGCCCTGACGCGGAAGTTCTCCCGTACCGACCGCCTGCATTTGGCGCTCGCGCAGCAGAACGGCATCACCGCCATCATCCTTTCGCTGCGATTGGAGACCCAGTTCAGCGGATCGGTCGCCGTCATCGCGCCGGCCATCCTGGTTACCAATGTGATCCACTATGTGGCCAACTGGCTGACCGACCGGCGTTGGGGCGAGCCGGCCAGAGGTGAGGGGCGCGAGACGCCCGAACCCTCAGATCCAGGTGACGCTGCTCCCAAGGTCGCCAGCGAGTAGTCAACCGGCGGCGAGCCACTCGTCGCGGGTGATGGCGTACTCGACCTCGCCGTGCTCGGTGCCGGGGATCGGGTCGTCGAAGTCGAGGTGGAACGTGCGCACGTAGCGCAGGCCGGACTTCTCCATCACGCGGCGCGACGCCTGGTTGACGGCCATGGTCTCGGCGTAGACGCGGCGTAGGCCGCGCGTGGTGAACGCGTCGTCGATGAGGGCACGGGCGCCCTCGGTGGCGTAGCCGTGGCCCCAGGCGGCGCGGCGCAGCCGGTAGCCCAGTTCGGCCTGGGTGTCGTCGCCGGTGAACTTCAGGGAGTGCCAGCCCAGGAACTCGCCGGACCGGTCGAGGGTTGCCCACTTTCCGTGGCGCGGTCGCGTCGTGTACCCCTGAATGATCTTTGGCAGGATCTCGTCGCGGACCGTGGCGTACGGCGTGGGTCTGCCGTTGGTGAGGAAGCGCATGACCTCGGGGTCGCCGTCGAGCTCGACGAGGAGGTCCACGTCCGCGGGCGTGAACCGGCGCAGGATGAGGCGCTCGGTGGTCAGGACAACGTCCACGATTGGATTATCCGCCCCGCGACCTATTCTGGGTCCATGGCGATCCCGAAGCGCACCGTGCTCGACCTGACCGGCCTGTTCGCGCATGCCGGGCACGTGCTGAACACGCGGCTCACCGCCGAGCTGGCCGAGGCCGGGCTGACGCCGCGGATGCAGTGCGTGCTGATCCACGCGCTGGAGCGCGACCGGACGCAGATCGAGCTGGCCGAGCTGGCCCACCTCGACAAGACGACGATGGTGTCCACCGTGGACGAGCTGGAGCGCGCGGGCCTCGCGGTGCGCCGGCCGTCGGAGACGGACCGGCGGGCCCGCATCGTCGCGGTCACCGACGAGGGCGCCCGGGCAGCCGCGACCGGGCAGAAGATCGTCGACCGCGTGCACCGGGAGGTCCTCGCCACGCTGGCCGACGGCGACGGCTTCCTCGAGTCGCTCGCGTCGCTGGTGGACGGTCCGTTGGCGGCGCCCGTCGAGTCCCCCGGTCGGACCGTCCGCAGGTCCCGGCCGCCGCGAACTTAGGTCGCTACAGGATCGTCTGGTAGCAGATTATCTGTTACGGTCATTCTCGTGACCGTGCACCCGCCGCGCTCGCGTGGCCTCGCCCTGGCCGTGCTCTGCGCCATGCAGCTGATGATCATTTTGGATGGCAACGTGGTGGCGCTCGCGCTGCCGGCCATCCAGTCCGACCTCGACCTCTCCCCGAACGCGCTGGCCTGGGTGGTGAACGCGTACCTGATCCCGTTCGGGCTGCTCCTGCTGCCCGCCGGGCGGCTCGGGGACGTCTTCGGCCGGCGGCGGGTGTTCCTCATCGGGCTCGCCGTCTTCACCGCCGCGTCGCTGGCGTGCGGGCTCGCCACCAGCGCCCTCGCGCTGCTCGCCAGCCGCGTCGTGCAGGGCGCCGGCGGGGCCGTCGCGTCCGCGGTGATCCTCGGCATGATCGTCACGGCCTACCCGGGGCCCGGCGAGCAGGCGCGGGCGCTGGGCATCTTCAGCTTCGTCTCCGCCGCCGGGGCGTCCATCGGGCTGCTCGGCGGCGGCGTCGTGACCTCGACGCTCGGCTGGCCGTGGACGTTCCTCGTCAACGTCCCCATCGGACTCGCGGCGCTCGTCCTCGCTCCGTACGTCGTGCCTGTTGTGGCGGGCAGCCGCGCGCGGCGCCGGACCCGCCTGCGCGTCGCGTGGCGCCCGCACGTCACCGCCGCCCTCATCTTCGCGGCCGGGTTCGGCTTCCAGTTCACCACGGCGCTCTACCTGCAGAACGTCCTCGGGTACTCCGCGATGTCGGCCGGCCTGGCGTTCCTGCCCACGCCCATCGTGATCGGGGCCGTGTCGCTGTGGGTCGCCCCCGGACTGGTCGCGCGCTTCGGGGCACGCCCGGTGCTCGTCGCCGGGCTCGGGCTGTTCGCCGCCGGAATCGGCCTGCTCAGCCGCGCTCCCGTCGACGGCTCCTACACGGTGGACCTGCTCCCCGTGTTCCTGGTCGCCGGGCTGGGCTTCGGGGTGGCCATGCCGGCGGTGACCATGCTGGCCATGGCCAACGCCACGCCCGACAACGCCGGGTTCGCGTCCGGGGTGGTCAACACCGTGCAGCAGGCGGGCGCCGTGGCGGGGTTGGCGACGCTGACGGCGATCGCCGCCGCGCGCACGCGGGGGGTACTCGCGGACGGTGTTGACGTGACGGCGGCCCTGCGCGACGGATACGGGCTGGCGGCCGCGGTCGCCGCCGGGTTCCTGCTGGTCGGGCTCGTCGTGACGGCGTCAGCTCGGCGCCGGCAGGCAGCCAGCGTCGAGGATGGCGCCGGCGACGTCGACGGTCATGTCCGTGCGGCCGGCATGCCCGAACAGGCAACCCACGCCCGTACTCCCGGCGAGGACCAGACCGTCGCCCGGGCGGGCGCACATGAGGTCCTGTAGCCCGGCCTTGGCCAGCACGCCCCGCGCCGACCCGACGTCCTCGCGGTGGGTGTCCGCGGTTGGGTCAGCCGGGGCCTTGACCATCGTGGTGAGCGCCCCGTCGCATTCCGCCGAGGTTGGCGACGATTGCGGTGCCCTCTACCGTGGTGGGTTCGCGGATGACGAGGGATGACATGACTGAGGACGCTGTACCGGCCCGGCCGCCGCGTACCGGATTTGTGCGGTTTGTGCTTGCGCTGGTCGTGTTCGCGCTGGTCTGGGTGCCCACCGCGGTCCTGCGGGACACGT
This sequence comes from Luedemannella flava, assembly GCF_039528515.1. NCBI lineage: Bacteria > Bacillati > Actinomycetota > Actinomycetes > Micromonosporales > Micromonosporaceae > Luedemannella > Luedemannella flava. Next base: position 77,434 of record NZ_BAAALT010000014.1, on the reverse strand, counting down.
TGGCGGCGATGTCGCTGGACCCGCCCGCCAGGATTTCACTGGGGCTGGCCAACATGTTGGTCCCCGTGCTGCTGTTGGCGTTCGTCACGCCGCTCGTGTCCTACCGCCGGCGGGATGCTCTGTGCGCGTTGATCCCGTTCTACAACATCTGGTTCACGGCGCGGATCGCGTGGCGGCTGGCCTACCTGCCGTACCACGACTGGCTGCCGCGCGACGACGAGCGCGCCGACTGGCAGTTGGTCCGGCACCCCGCCGACCCCGCCCGCCTGGCTCACGTCGTCATCCGCCGCGACGTCTGATGGCAGCCGCGGACCGCGTCGCGGACGTACTGGCCGCGTTGGGCGACCTCGGGCTGGTCAGCCTCGTCAAGTTCGACGGCGAGCGGGAGCACAAGCGGTGGACCGTGGTCATCACCGGCCGGCCTTTGGCGGACGGTGGCGTGCGGGTGGACGGCAACACCCTCGACTACTGCCTCGACCGCGCCCTGGCGGCGGCCAGGACGAAGCTCCCCACGATCCCCCAGTTCGACCACCCCTGACGCGGTCCCGACCGGCTCACCCGTTTCCCCGGCCAGCGAATCCTGGGACGAAACCACGATATGGCGCGGGCTTCGTCCCAAGATCAATGTGGAGCCCGGTTGGGGTTGTCAGCGTTGGCGGGCACGCCGACGGTGGCGCCAGACGAGCACCAGACTGGCGACGATGCCGGCGGCCGCGGCCAGCAGGGTCCAGTCGCTCGCAGCGGCGGTCTCCGGGATGGGCAGGCTAGCCACAGGTCGCTTGTCTGCCTCGTTGTCCGTTTCCATGAAGTCCACCGTAGCCATGCGGCGCCAGCGGCTTTGGCGGGTTTTGTGGCGGGGCATGTGGACAGAGTGGACGAAGGCGCTGCGGGAGCAGGCTGTAGGGCGACCTTTCGTCCCAAGGTTGATGCCCAATTGATCAATGCGGGGCTGAGTAGCGGAAAGCCCTGGCCGGGGCCAGGGCTTTCGTGAAGAGCGGGTGACGAGAATCGAACTCGCACTGTCAGCTTGGGAAGCTGATGTTCTGCCATTGAACTACACCCGCGGGCGGGACCACTCTACCCGAGTGGGGCCGGAAGGTGCACGTCGGTTCTTGTCGCGTCGGGGTGACCGGCGGGTCAGGTGAGGCGGGCCAGGGGCGGGGCGGTCGTCACGAAGGTCGGCGGGATGGTGACCGTGAGAACGCCTTGGGGTTCGGCGCGGGCCGTGGACGGCTCGCGGGCCGCGCCGGGGGCGTGCCAGACGGAGTGGGTCGGGGTGCGGGTCGAGCCGAGGTGGCGGGTCACCATGGCCACTTCGATGTCCAGCTCGAAGAGGCGCCAGTCGACCCGGAGCGCGGCTCGGGACGCGGCGGCCACACGGTGACGACGGACCGGGTCGGTGACGGGGTGAGCGCGACCGGAGAGGTAACCCTCCGTGTCGTCGTCCTCCGGCGGGAAGGTGTGCAGGGCATAGCGGCCGTCCCGTTCAAGGTCGCGTCGCTTGGGTGAGGAGAGTAGGAAGCAGAAGAGGCCACCGTCTGTGACGACGGGAGCGACGGGGTGTATGCGCGGGCCACCGTCGGGGCGGACGGTCGCGAGATAGCCGAGCCCCGGCCCGTACTGATGGATCAAGGTTCTTATGTCGGTGGCCAGCCACGGGGCGGCTGCGGCGAACTCGGACCAGAAGACCATGGGATCACTCTATAGAACATGTGTTCTAGATCGGAAGCGCGACACGCGGTGACGCAGCGCGACACGCCGGGGGAATTATGGGACAAATAAGGCGTGGTCCACATGGCGGACACGGCGCAGGTCAGCGAGGCGCGGGTGCCGTACTCTCCAGGGGTGCTGCTCTCCGACCGCGACCTCGTGACCGAGATCAAGAACGGCCAACTCCAGTTGTCGCCGTATGAGTCGGAGCTCGTCCAGCCGTCCAGCATCGACGTGCGGCTCGACCGGTGGTTCCGGACCTTCAACAACCACCTTTATACCCACATCGACCCGGCGCAGCGGCAGGACGACCTGACCAGCCTCGTCGAGGTGCCGGACGGGCAGCCGTTCGTGCTGCACCCGGGCGAGTTCGTGCTCGCCTCCACTTTGGAGGTCGTCACCCTCGGTGACGCCCTGGCCGCGCGGATCGAGGGCAAGTCGAGCCTCGGCCGGCTGGGCCTGCTGACCCACTCGACGGCGGGCTTCATCGACCCCGGCTTCTCGGGGCACGTGACGCTGGAGCTGTCCAACGTCGCGACGCTGCCGATGACGCTCTGGCCGGGCATGAAGATCGGCCAGCTGTGCGTGTTCCGGCTGTCCTCGCCCGCCGAGCACCCCTACGGCTCGGCCGTCTACGGCTCGCGGTACCAGGGCCAACGCGGCCCGACGGCCAGCCGCGCGTGGCAGAACTTCCAGACCTGGCGCACGACTGATTCGGACTGACGCATCAGGTGTTGACGTGCGACGGCCCGGCGCCTGCGTTGGTCGCTGAGGCGTGCTGCGTCTCCGGCTGGCGATCATGACGCTGTTTGGGCGGGAAGATCGGCGTCCGGTGGGCGAAACCGACGTGTGGCCGCGGTCCTCGGCTCGAGACGGGCCGGGGCTTCCCGCTCGGCAGCGCGATCATGAGGCCCGGGGGTGGGTGTCCGCCAAGATCTCGGTCTCCTGTGCGGGAGTGTGGCTGGGCTGCATGCTGGCACAGGAGACGGTGATCTTCACAACCAGCGAGGGGCGGTTTGTCGGTTACGGGGTCGCCGGACTGCCTGTTTGCACCGCGTTCGGCGATCACGGAACGGCGTATGTCGACGCCTTGCGGTCCGACTGCACGTCCGTACCGGAGGTAGTGATCTCCACGCGGCACGGACCACGCCGTGTTAGCCGACGGCCCGGCCCCGGTGACGCGATAAATATCCTCTGTTTCTGGGCCCCATCGGGTGATGTTTGTCGCTGGCCGGCCCGGGTGTCTGTGGAGATCGTCGCGGCAACGCCCCGGACCACGGCAAACCCATGTCACGCGCCGGTAAACCGCGTAAAAGCGCCTGCTGGCGAGCCGATACCCTGTGCGGTATGACCGCAGCTCAGCTGATCTCCTTCGCCCGTGGCGCCCCGTCCCTCGACATCATCGACATCGCCGGCCTGAAGGCCGCCGCCGGCCGCGCGTTCGACGCCGATCCGGCGGGCGTGACCGCGTACGGCCCGGCGACCGGCTACGCGCCGCTGCGGTCGTGGATCGCGAAGCGCTACGGCGTGGGCGAGGACCAGGTGCTGGTGACGAACGGGTCGCTGCAGGCCGACGCGTTCCTGTTCAACCACCTGGTCAGCCCGGGCGACGACGTGATCGTCGAGAGCCCGACGTACGACCGGACGCTGCTGAGCCTCAAGACCATGGGCGCGAAGGTGCACCAGGTCACCGTCGACGAGCACGGCATCGACGTCGAGGAGCTGCGCGGCCTGCTGGAGTCGGGGCTGCGCCCGAAGCTCGCGCACATCATCCCGAACTACCAGAACCCCGCGGGCGTCACCCTCTCGGTGGAGCGGCGGGCCGCGCTCATCACCCTCGCCCGGGAGTACGGGTTCACGATCTTCGAGGACGACCCGTACGCCGAGGTCCGGTTCCGGGGCGAGCCGCTGCCGACGCTGCTGGCCCTCGACGCGGCCGGCGACGGCGAGCCGGTCGTGGTGCACGCGTCGTCGTTCACCAAGACGGTCTGCCCGGGCGTGCGCGTGGGCTACCTCATCGGCGACGCCAAGCTGATCGCCAACATCGCGAAGACCGCGCTGAACCTCTACATCTCGCCGAACATGCTCGCCGAGGCGACGGTGTACCAGTTCTGCGAGGCCGGCGACCTGGAGAAGTCGATCCTCGGGGTGCGCGCCGCGCTGTCGGAGCGGGCCGCCAAGCTCGCCGACGCGCTGCGCACGCACCTGCCGGAGGCCCGGTTCACCGAGCCCGACGGCGGCTACTTCCTCTGGATCGAGCTGGGCGACGACGTGGACGCCGACGCGGTGTTCGCCGCGGCCGCCGAGCGCGGCTGCGCGGTCGTCAAGGGCAGCGACTTCTACCTCGACGGCGGCCGGCACGCGCTGCGGCTGGCGTACTCGGCGGTGACCGTCGACCAGATCGACGAGGGCGTGCGCCGTCTCGCCGAGGCGGTCGCGGCCGTCCGCGGCTGATCGAACGCGTTCGACGCGGCCCGGAACCTCCGGGCCGCGTCGCGACTCGCGGACGGTATGACCGTCCTGAATAGAACCCGCCTGCGCCGCACCGGCGGCGCCGCGATCGTGTGTGCGTTGCTGGCCGGCTGCTCCCCCGGCACGCCGGAGGCCGCGACCCCCACGCCCACGAAGACCTTCTCCTTCGCCCGCAACGCGCCGGACCCGGCCACGCGGTGCCTCAAGTTCCCCGCCGATGCCCGCAAGGTCGTCATCCCGGGTACGGACGGCGTCGAGCTGGCCGGCGCCGAGGTGGGCTCCGGGCCGCGCGGCCTGGTGCTGCTGCACCAGCGCGGCGGTGACGTGTGCGGCTGGACGCCGTACGTCGCCGACCTCGTCAAGGCCGGGCTGCACGTGCTGGCCATCGACTTCCGCTGCTCGGGGCTGAGCGACTGCCCCGACCCGAGCGGCGGGGACCCGTTCTACCTGCCGCTGGACCGGGCGGCCGACGCGGGCGCCGCGGTGGCGTACCTGCGTCAGGCGGGCGCGACGAAGGTGGCCGTGATGGGTGCCTCGATGGGGGCAGCGACGGCGGTGGTGGCCGGCGGCCGGTTCCCCGACCAGGTCGACGCGGTGGTCGGCCTGTCCGTGTTCAGCGTGAGCTGGAACGCGTCGGGCACGACGACGACGGACGTGCGCACGCCCGCTGAGGCGGTGTCGCGGGTCCGGGGGCCGATCCTGCTGGCCGGGGGCGGTCTCGATACCGACGCGCTGCCCCCGGACGTGGCGCGGATGTTCCTCGCCAACGCACCCGCGAAGGAACGCTGCGTAGTCGTGTCGCGACCGGAGAGTGGGGCGCACGGGTGGGATCTGCTCGGCACGGCCCCGGACACCGTCCAGCCGGAGGTCCTCGATTTCCTGGCCGGGGCGCTGAAAACCTGACCGCGCGACCTGTCGCCGACATCGCATTGTCACAACTTCGACACAAGAAGCGTCGCAAGCAGCGACTGCCCTTCCCTTGGGATCGTTGTGTGAACAGAATTCGGCTTAGCGACGCGGCTCACGTGGTGTGACGCGGTCGCGAAGGCTTTGAACCCGCCCCCAAGGGGCGCCGGGTGAGCCGGCCGCACCACCCCCACCCCCGCCGCGGCCGGCTCACCCGGCGCAACATTTCCCGTCTACCCTGCACGCGGGGCCCATCCCGCGCCCCGGTCCGCGATCGCGAGACGTAGGGAGGCGACAGTGGCCGACACCGAGCACGCACAGGGTTCCGCGAGCAATCTCGGCCGGGCTATCGCCGCTCCCATGATGAGGGCCGTGACCAGGATGTTCGCGCCCCCCGAAACGCCCGGACCGAAGCCGGCGCCGTCGAGTGGACGCAGCGCCGTCGTCGACTGCGCGCTCTACGTGAAGGGTCAGCGCCAGCCCGGCGAGTGGGGCTACCGCGACGCGCTCGCGGCCGCGCGCAAGCGCACCGACGCGTTCGTCTGGCTGGGCCTGCACGACCCGGAGGTCGCCGAGCTGACCGACATCGGCGAGGTGTTCGAGCTCGACCAGTTCGCGGTCGAGGACATCCTGCACCGCGCCCACCAGCGACCCAAGATCGAGCAGTACGGGGACATGATCTTCACCGTGCTGCGCACGGCGCGGTACGTGGAGCACGAGAGCCTGACCGAGGCCACCGAGGTTGTCGAGACCGGCCACGTGATGATGTTCATGGGCGAGCAGTTCGTGATCACCGTCCGGCTCGGTGAGGCGACGAAGCTGGCGCCCGTGCGCGCGGAGCTGGAGGCCCGCCCGGACCTGCTCGCGCTCGGCCCGTGGTCGGTGGTGTACGCGATCGCCGACTGCGTCGTGGACTCCTACCTCGACGTGGCCAACATGATCGAGGCGGACATCGACGAGGTCGAGACCAGCGTCTTCGACCGCAACGCGCACGAGCGCATCGCCCGCATCTACCACCTCAAGCGCGAGATGGTGGAGTTCAAGCGCGCCGTCCTGCCCCTGCAGCGCCCGCTCGCCTCGCTGATCGACGGGCGCCTCGGCGTGGTGTCCAAGGAGATCCGTCGCTACTTCCGCGACGTCAACGACCACCTGCTCAAGGTGGTCGAGCAGGTGACCTCCTTCGACGACCTGCTGAACTCGATCCTGCAGGCGCGCCTGGCGCAGGTTACCGTCGACCAGAACAACGACATGCGGAAGATCGCCTCATGGGCCGCGATCGCGGCCATGCAGACCGCGATCGCTGGCGTATACGGCATGAACTTCGATTTCATGCCCGAAACGGATTGGCAGTTCGGCTATCCCGTCGTGCTCGCCGTCATGCTCGGCGGCGCGATCGCGCTCTACCGCCTGTTCCGGCGGTCCGGCTGGCTGTAGGGCGTACTCAGGGCATCTGTTCCTGATTGCCGGCCCGGGCGACCATGTCGTCGGCGGTCTCGTTCTCGTCGGCGAACGCCGAGTACGACGGCTCGCCGGCCTTCTCGCGCAGCGAGTCGGCGAGGCGGCCGGCCTGGTTCGAGACGCCGTCGGCGACCGACGCGGCGCCGGTGGCCATCCTGCGGGTCGCGGCCGACACCATGCCGTGCGTGTCGCCCGTCTCGGCCTCCAGCGAGCTGCTCGGCTCGAACTCGTCCCATTCCTGGGCCGCCCGGCGGCGACGCATGACCAGGGCGCCGAGCGCGCCGATCGCGATCCCCGCCGCGAGCAGCACCAGCAGTGTCGGCATGACGTTGCGGTCGGTGTCCCTGGACATCTTCTTCTCCGCCATGCCGCGGGCGTTTCTCGCCCCGTCCTTCATCGTTTCGTACACCGGGATGACGACGGCCACGCCCTGTTTCCAGCGGCGTGACGCCATGTCCCTGGTCTTGTCGTACGCGGGTGTCATGAACTCGGCAGCGCCGCCCGGAGCGTGGGAGGCGGCGGCCTTAAAGTGGTCGTACGACTCTCCGAGCTCTTCGCGGAACAGATCGCTGTGCGACTTGACGATGGCTCTGCGGTTGAACACGTGTCCCACCTCCCGAAGTGGCGTCGATCCCATCCTGAACCTTCGGACACCCCGGCACTACCAGAATGGGCGAATGGCAGGATCATCGGGAGAAGTCGAACTACAAGGAGTAACTGTGGGCGAGGCGATCTTCGCGACCCTGTACACCTCTGCGGGGCCGATCCGGCTGGAACTCTTCCCAAACCACGCGCCCAAGACCGTGGGCAACTTCGTGGGCCTGGCCGAGGGCACCCAGCCGTACACCGACCCGCGCACCGGCGCACCGGGGTCGGGGCCGTACTACGACGGCACGATCATGCACCGGGTCATTCCGGGCTTCATGATCCAGATGGGCGACCCGACCGGCACCGGCCGGGGCGGCCCGGGCTACAACTTCAACGACGAGACCCACCCCGAGCTGCACTTCGACCGGCCGTACCTGCTGGCCATGGCGAACGCCGGCAAGCGGCCCGACGGCAGTGGCACGAACGGGTCCCAGTTCTTCATCACGGTCGAGCCGACGGGTTGGCTCAACTTCAAGCACACGATCTTCGGTGAGGTCGCCGACGACGAGTCGCGGCGCGTCGTGGACGCGATCGCGAACACCCCGACGGGCCCGGGCGACAAGCCGGTCCGCGACGTGGTGATCGAGCGCGTCGAGATCGAGCGCAAGCAGTAGGCCGGGCGCTGGGCGGGGCCAGCTAGTCTTGCGGCCATGACGCAGGTCCCGCCCCCGGTCGCCGCCCCGGTCTGCTACCGCCATCCCGGACGCGAGACATACGTCCGGTGCGTGCGGTGCGACCGGCCGATCTGCCCCGACTGCATGAACGAGGCGTCGGTCGGCTTCCAGTGCCCCGAGTGCGTGGCCGAGGGCCGCCGCACCCAGCGCCCGGCGCGCACCGCCTTCGGCGGCAGCGGCGTCGGCGAGGAGGGGTACGTCACCAAGACGCTCGTCGCGCTCAACGTGCTGATGGCCCTGCTGTCGATCGCCTCGGCCGGCGGCCTCGGACAGTACCTGGGCAACGGCCTGCTCGGCGGGAGCACGAAGCTGACCCTGTGGGGCGCCGTGCACGGCCTCGACATCTACCGGTACGGCGAGGGCGGCCCCGTGGCGTACACGGTGCCGGCGGGCGTCGCGGACGGCGACTTCTACCGGCTGTTCACCGCCATGTTCCTGCACTACGGCATCGTGCACCTGCTGCTGAACATGTGGGCCCTGTGGATCTTCGGACGGGCCCTGGAGGCCGCGCTCGGGCCGCTACGGTTCCTGGCCCTCTACCTGCTCGCCGGCCTGGGCGGCAACGTCGCGGCGTACGTGTTCTCGCCGGAGGCGTACAGCGCGGGCGCGTCGACCGCGATCTACGGCCTCTTCGGGGCGCTGTTCGTGGTGCTCAAGCGGCTCCGCCGGGACACCTCGTCGCTCATTCCGATCATCGTGATCAACCTGATCTTCACGTTCACGGCGGCGGGCACCATCTCGGTGGCCGGCCACATCGGCGGCCTCGTCGTGGGCACGCTGGTCGCGTTCGCGCTGGCGTACGCGCCCCGGGAGAAACGGACCCTGCTGCAGGTCGCGGCCATCGGCGCGACCACGTTGCTGCTGGCCGCGCTGACCGTCGTGCAGACGGTGGCGCTCAACTCCTGAGGCGGGCGAGCACGGCCGCCACGTCGGACGGCCGCGCGCCCAGGTCGCGCGGGCTGAACAGGAACAGGTCCTCGTCGGCGTCGATCTCCAGCGTCTGCGTCTCGCGGCCCCAACGGGTGCGCTCGTCGACGCGGACGCGGTCGATCTCGGACCAGGCGAGCCGCCGCCGGCGGGCGTACCCGTGCACGACCTCCAGGCCCTCCCGGTCCGCCCGCAGGCGCACGGGCACGATCAGGTCGCGGACCGCGTAGGCGAGGAAGGCCACCGCGAGTACGTCGCAGATCAGCCAGCCGGCGGGCCGGCCGGAGAGCCAGCCGGCGAGGATCAGGGCGACCGCCAGGCCGGCCATGAAGAGGGTGTGCCGCAGCGGCACGCGGTAGGCCACGTCGGTGACGGGCGTGGGCTCCGGCTCGGGCGGCGGTGGGACATCGTCCGGATATGGGTCGCGGATGCGCACCTGTCCAGGATCGCACCGGCACGTCCGGCGCGGCGCGCCGGGAGTCTCGCGACGGGGCGGCCGGCCCTGTCGTTGGGAAAAATATGGACGTTGGGCATGACATAGACGAGTTTTCCCGTACGTTCCTCCCGCTGGCCGCGCAGGCCGGCATCCCTACCCAGATGATCAACCGTCACCTGCCGGAGTTGCGCCAGCACGTGGCCGGTACGGACACCGTGGTCCTGGTGGCGCAGTGTCTGAGACCGGAGAAGCCCGCGGCCGGGCCGCACCTGTTCCTGCTCACCCGTACGCATCTCGTGGTGACGGGTGAGTCCCGGCTGCGCCGCAGCCCGCGCCTGCACCTGCGGGCCCGGGTCGACGACCTGGAGGCCGTGACCTGGCAGGCAGACCCCGCCGGAGCGTCCGTCGACGTGGCGGTGACCTGCGCGGACGGCCGCCAGCGGTTCTGGATCCGGACCGTGTACCCCCGCCAGCTGTGGCGGTTCGACGCGGCCCTGGAGAAGGTCTTCCGCGCGTCAGCGGACGCGGCGCGTCGCCGGTCCCTCTTCGCACCCCGGGGTACGCCCAGGGTGGCCCGAACCTGATCCTTACGTTGCCGGTGTTGCCCTGAGCCCGGGAATCCGCATCATGGTGCGGTGACCGAGAAAGGGCTGGTCCTCGTCGTGGACGACGAGCGGCCCATCGCGGACCTGGTGCGCCTGTACCTGAGCCGCGAGGGCTTCGGCGTCCATGTCGAGCACGACGGGCTGGGTGGTCTCGCAGCCGCGCAGCGGCTGCGGCCGGTGGCCTGCGTGCTCGACATCGGCCTGCCCGGCCTCGACGGCACGGAGGTGTGCCGGCGGCTGCGCGACGCCGGCGACTGGACGCCGATCATCTTCCTCACGGCCCGCGACGACGAGGTCGACCGCATCGTGGGGTTGGAGCTCGGCGGCGACGATTACGTGACCAAGCCGTTCAGCCCGCGCGAGCTGGTGGCGCGGGTCAAGGCGCTGCTGCGCCGGGGGCTGCTGACGTCGTCGCCGGTCCTGCGGGTCGGCGCCGTGTCGCTCGATCCGGCCCGGCGTCGGGTCCTGGTCTCGGGCGAGTCGGTGTCGTTGACGTCCACCGAGTTCGACCTGCTGGCGCGCCTCATGGGCCGGCCCGGGCGGGTGTTCACCCGCGAGGAGCTGCTCGCCTCCGTCTGGGGCTACGCCGCCCACGCCGGGACGAGGACCGTGGACGTGCACGTGGCGCAGGTGCGCGGCAAGCTCGGCGACGCGGCCCGCGACGTGATCCGGACCGTGCGCGGGGTGGGCTACACGGCGGACGACGGTGCGCCGTGAGCGAGCGTCAGCGAGCGAACCATCAGCGCGGTCGAACACGTCGGCACCGCAGCGCAGCGGAGGTGGCGGCGTGACGGGCGGCCTGACCGCGCGGGTCACGCTGCTGACCTGCGCGGTCGCCCTCGTCTCGGTCCTGATCACGGCGCTCGTCGCGCTGCCGCTGGCGGTGCGCGCCGCCAACGAGGAGTCGCGCGCCTCCCTCGCCGGCAAGGCGCAGGTCGCCGCCGACTCGATCGAGCGCCCGGACACCCCGGTCGCCACGCTGCTGGAGCGCAAGCGGGCCGAGCGGGTCGCCGCCACCCTGCGGCTGCAGGGCATCGAGACGGTCCTGGTCCTCGGCGGGAAGCCGGACCGCACCGGCCTGCCGGGCCGGGTCCTCAACGCGATCCGCGGCGGCACCGGGTTCAGCGGCAACGGCCGGTACAACACCAGGACGATGATGATCGAGGCGCGGGCCGTGTCGGCCGGGAACGGCATCGTGCTCCTCCAGCCGCGCACCAACGCCGGCGCCGGCGCGGTCATCTCGCGCGTGTGGATCGCCCTCGCGGCGGGACTGCTCGCCGGGATCGGGGCGGGCGTCCTGCTGGCCCGCCTGCTCGCCCGGCCGATCCGCCGGGCCGCGCTGGCCGCCCGCCGGCTGTCCGCCGGCGACCGCAGCCTCCGGCTGCCGGTGGCCCCGCCCGACGAGATCGCCGACCTGGCGCGGGCGCTCAACGACCTCGCCGCCGCCCTGGCCGCGAGCGAGGGGCGGCAGCGGACCTTCCTCATGTCGATCTCCCACGAACTACGCACGCCCCTGACAACCCTGCGGGGGTACGCCGAGGCGCTCGCCGACGGCGTGGTGGGTGCCGACGACGCGCAGCGGACCGGGGAGACCATGCTCGCCGAGGCGATCCGGCTCGACCGGCTGGTCGGCGACCTGCTCGTGCTGGCACGGATGGAGGCCGACGACTTCCCGCTGTCGATCGCCCCGGTGGACGTCGCCGAGCTCGTCACGGCGGCCGCGGACGCGTGGCGCGCGCGGTGCGCCGACGTCGGCGTGGAGCTGCGGGTCGCGGTCGGCGCGGCCACGGCCGTGGTGGCGACGGACGCGCTGCGGGTGCGGCAGGTGCTCGACGGGCTGCTGGAGAACGCGCTGCGCGTCGTGCCGCCGGGGGCGCCGATCGTGCTGGGTGTCTCCGGCGGTGCGCCGGCGGCCCTGGACGGACCGACCCTGACGCTGCCGATGGTGGGCGCCGGCATGGTGGCCGACCCGTGGACGGGGCGGCCGCACGTGGTCGTCGAGGTGCGCGACGGCGGGCCCGGCTTCACCGACGACGATCTGGCCGTGGCGTTCGAGCGCGGCGCCCTCTACGAGCGGTACCAGGGAATCCGCAAGGTCGGCAGCGGCCTGGGCCTGGCTCTGGCGGCCCGGCTCGTCGAGCGGCTCGGCGGCCAGATCTCCGTCGGGCACGCGGCCGAGGGCGGGGCCCGGTTCGTGGTCCGGCTCCCTTACGAAGTCCGTACATAGTCTTCACCGGCCTCGTGCCGGCGCCCGGCACAGTCACTGTCGACAACGCGGATACCGGAAGGAAGGCGCGTGATGAAAAGGACCATGGGCGTCGTGGTGCTCCTCGGCGTACTCGGCCTCGGGCTGGTCGGCTGCGGCCGGCTCGCCGCCGATGAAACGGCCCCGGCCAGCGGCGCGGACGCGGTCGACACGACCCTGGTGTCGCTGGAGTCGGAGGCCCTGCTGGCGATGGGCTTCGACCAGGCGGACGTGGACCTGGTGACCGCGGCCGTGGCCAGGGGGCCGGCCACGCCCACAGCGTCGCCGGACGGCGTGAAGGACAAGGGCGGGCGCGACAAGGGCGACGTCGCCGACCGGGGGCACATCATGCGCCTGCGGCTCGCGTTCGGGAAGAAGGCCCTGCACGGCGAGGTCGTCGTCGAGACCAAGAACGGGCCGAAGACGCTCGTCGCCCAGCGCGGTGAGATCACGGCGGTCACCGCCACGACGCTCACCGTGAAGTCGGCCGACGGCTACACCTCGACGTGGACGTTCGCCGAGAAGTACCACTTCTTCCAGCACCGGCGGCTGATCGCGGCGACCGAGCTCAAGGTCGGCATGAAGATCGGGGTCGCGGGCTACAAGAACGGCGACACCCCGATGGCCCGCGCGGTGATCATCCCCAAGGCCTGAGTTCCCCATCAAGGGTGCGGGTCGGCAGCCTGCCGACCCGCACCCTTGCCATGTCCGTGTGTGGTGGGTCATAGGTGCCCTGAGGCGCGGGAATAGCTCCGCCCTCGGATAAGTTGCGCCCAGCAGACTCAAGTCTGATTTGACATGGGGACATGTCGTGGCACTATTGAGCGCGGTCCGCTCAACTTGAAAGTGGATCACCTCATGGACATGCGGAGGAAGACAGTTATGGCACGTGCGGTCGGGATCGACCTGGGCACGACGAACTCAGTGGTGAGCGTGCTCGAGGGTGGTGAGCCCACCGTCATCGCGAACGCCGAGGGCTCCCGCACCACGCCGTCGCTGGTGGCGTTCGCGAAGAACGGCGAGGTCCTCGTCGGCGAGGTCGCCAAGCGTCAGGCCGTCACCAACCCCGACCGGACGATCCGGTCGGTGAAGCGCGAGATGGGCTCGCTGTGGCACGTCGACATCGACGGCAAGAAGTACACGCCGCAGGAGATCTCCGCGCGCGTACTCATGAAGCTCAAGCGTGACGCCGAGGCCTACCTGGGCGAGTCGATCAGCGACGCCGTGATCACCGTGCCGGCGTACTTCAACGACTCCCAGCGTCAGGCCACCAAGGAGGCCGGCGAGATCGCGGGCTTCAACGTCCTGCGGATCGTCAACGAGCCGACCGCCGCCGCGCTGGCGTACGGGCTGGACAAGGGCACCAAGGACCAGACCGTCCTCGTCTTCGACCTGGGCGGCGGCACCTTCGACGTCTCGTTGCTGGACCTGGGCGAGGGTGTCATCGAGGTCAAGGCCACCAGCGGCGACAACCACCTGGGCGGCGACGACTGGGACCAGCGGATCATCGACCACCTGGTGAAGACGTTCCGCGGCCAGCACGGCATCGACCTGGGCCAGGACAAGATGGCCATGCAGCGACTGCGCGAGGCGGCCGAGAAGGCCAAGATCGAGCTGTCGGCGGCCACGACCACCAGCATCAACCTGCCCTACATCACGGGCGGCCCCGAGGGCTCCGGCCCGCTGCACCTCGACGTGACCCTCACGCGTGCCGAGTTCCAGCGCATGACGCAGGACCTCCTCGACCGCTGCAAGGGCCCGTTCGAGCAGGCGATCAAGGACGCCGGCGTGCGGGTGTCCGATGTGGAGCACGTCATCCTCGTCGGCGGCTCGACGCGTATGCCGGCCGTGACCGAGCTGGTCAAGCAGCTGACCGGCCGCGACCCGAACAAGGGCGTCAACCCGGACGAGGTCGTGGCGGTCGGCGCCGCGCTGCAGGCCGGCGTGCTCAAGGGCGAGGTCAAGGACGTCCTCCTGCTCGACGTGACCCCGCTGTCGCTGGGCATCGAGACCAAGGGCGGCATCTTCACCAAGCTCATCGAGCGCAACACGACCATCCCGACGAAGCGTTCCGAGATCTTCACGACGGCCGACGACAACCAGCCGTCCGTGCTGATCCAGGTCTTCCAGGGCGAGCGCGAGATCGCGGCGTACAACAAGAAGCTCGGCACCTTCGAGCTCACCGGCATCGCGCCGGCGCCGCGCAGCGTCCCGCAGATCGAGGTCACCTTCGACATCGACGCCAACGGCATCGTGCACGTGTCCGCCAAGGACCTGGGCACGGGCAAGGAGCAGTCGATGACGATCACCGGCGGCTCGGCGCTGCCGAAGGACGACATCGAGCGCATGATGCGCGACGCGCAGGAGCACGCCGACGAGGACGCCCGCCGCAAGGACGAGGCCGAGACGCGCAACGTGGCCGAGGCGCTGCAGTGGCAGACCGAGAAGTTCCTCGCGGAGAGCGGCGACAAGCTGCCGCAGACCGCCCGGGACGAGGTCAGCGAGGCGCTGTCCGACCTGCGCGGCGCGCTGGGCGGCAGCGATCTGGAGCGCATCAAGACCGCGCACGAGCGCCTCGCGGCGGCGGCGCAGCAGGCGGGCTCGGCGCTCTACGCGCAGAGCGCGCCGAACGCGGCCGGCGGCCCGGACGCCGGTGCGGGTGCCGGCGGCGCCGGCAGGCCCGGTGGCGCGGACGACGTCGTCGACGCCGAGGTCGTCGACGAGGACGACAAGAAGTGACGCTGAGTACGGCCGTGGACGGCGGCCGCCACGCGGTGCGTGGCGGCCGTATCCACAATGGACGGGGGTGATGGCGTGAGCCAGCAGCCCAACCGTCCTGGGGAGAAGGTCGTGATCAAAGATAAGCGCAAGATCAATCCGTTTGGTCGAGCCCGGGTGGGAGGTGCGATGAACGCGCAGGATGGGCAGGATCAGGGCAAGGACCCGGAGGTGGCCGTCGGCGTGGCATCGGTTCCCGATCACAGCAAGGGCCAGCCCGAGCCGGAGCCGCAGGCCGACGATGTCGTCGAGGCGCAGGCGGAGCCGGAGACGGTCGACGAGGACGCCGAGCCGGTCACCGGCGAGCTGCTCCTCGCCGAGGAGGAGCCCGAGGCGGAGGCCGAGCCCGCCCCGACCGGACCCGCGGCGAGGGAGCCGGTCGAGGCGGTGCCCGCGGGCTTCGCGGCCGAGCTGGAGAGCCTGCGGTCCGAGCTCGAGGAGCGCGTCGGCGACCTGCAGCGGGTCTCCGCGGAGTACGCCAACTACCGCCGCCGCGTCGAGCGCGACCGCGCGCTCGTCACGGAGCAGGCCCAGGGCGCCGTGCTCAGCGCGCTGCTGCCCATCCTCGACGATCTGGACCGGGCCCGCGACCACGGCGACCTCGTCGGTCCCTTCGGGACCATGGGCGAGCAGCTCGCCGCGGCCGTGAGCAAGTTCGGGCTCGTCGCGTTCGGCGAGAAGGGCGACCCGTTCGACCCGACGCGGCACGAGGCGGTCGCGCACCGCACCTCGTCCGAGGTGACGGAGCCGACCTGCGTCGACGTCATGCGCCGCGGATACACCCTGGGTGAGCGCCTGTTGCGCCCCGCCCTGGTGGCCGTGGCCGACCCTGAATGATGATGGTGNGGTGCGCGGACGCGTGTCATAGGTCAACGTTTGGCGGAGGAGGTGGGGCGTGAGTTCCAAGGACTGGTTGGAGAAGGACTTCTACGCGGTCCTGGGCGTGTCCAAGACGGCCACCGCCGACGAGATCAAAAAGGCGTACCGGAAGCTGGCGCGGGAGAACCACCCCGACCACAACCCCGGTAACCGTGACGCCGAGGAGCGGTTCAAGTCCGTCTCCGAGGCGTACGACGTGCTCTCCGACAACAACAAGCGCCGCGAGTACGACGAGATGCGCGCCCTGTTCGGCTCGGGTTCGTTCCGCCGCAACGCCCGCGCGGGCGGTGGCGGCCCCGGCGGCACGTTCGACCTCAATGACCTGTTCGGCGGCGCCGCCAGCGGCCCCGGCCACGGCGAGCCCGGCGGCGACCGGCGCTTCGGCGGCGCGGGCTTCACGGACCTGTTCGGCACGATCTTCGGCGGCGGTCCGCGCGCCGGCCGGCGCAGCGGCCCGTCCAAGGGCGCGGACGTCGAGGTGGAGGTCGCGCTCGACTTCGGCGACGCCGTCCACGGCGCCACGCTGCCCGTCACCGTGCGCTCGCCCGGCGTCTGCGACGTCTGCCACGGCAACGGCGCGAAGCCGGGCACCCAGCCGCGCCGCTGCCCCGTCTGCGAGGGCGTCGGCCTGATCACCTCGAACCAGGGCGCGTTCAGCTTCTCCGAGCCGTGCCGGGAATGTCAGGGCGTCGGCAACGTCGTTGACGAGAAGTGCCCCGAGTGCCACGGCACCGGCGGCGTGACCAAGACCCGCACCCTCAACGTGCGCATCCCGCCGGGCGTGTCCGACGGCCAGAAGATCCGGCTGGCCGGCCGGGGCGAGCCGGGCGAGCGCGGCGGCCCTGCCGGCGACCTGCACCTGCTGGTGAAGGTCCGGCCCGACTCGCTGTTCAGCCGCCAGGGCGACGACCTGACCCTGACCGTGCCGGTGACCTACCCCGAGGCGGTGCTGGGCGCCGACCTGCGCGTCCCGACGCTGGACGGCGCGGTGACGCTGCGGGTCCCGCCGGGCACGCCCAACGGTCGCGTCCTGCGGGTGCGCGGGCGCGGCGTGCCGCACCGCGACGGCGGTGCCGGCGACCTGCTGGTCACCATCGAGGTGACGGTGCCCGCGTCGCTGTCCCCGGAGGCCCGCAAGGCGCTGGAGGACTTCGCGCTCTACAGCCCCAAGGCGCCCCGCGGCGCCATCGACGACGCCGTGCACCGGCTCGCGTTCCGCCCCGGGCACGGGAGAGGTGACGTCTGATGCCCGACGAGCAGCACTCCGATGCCAAGATCCTGATCATCTCGGTGGCCGCGCGGATGGCCGGGATGCATCCGCAGACGCTGCGGCAGTACGACCGGCTGGGGTTGCTCCAGCCGGGGCGTGCCAGCGGCGGCGGCCGGCGCTACAGCGCGCGCGACGTGGTGCTGCTCCGCGAGATCCAGCGGCTGAGCCAGGAGGAGGGCGTCAGCCTCGCCGGCATCCGCCGGATCATCGAGCTGGAACAGCTCAACCTGCAGCTGCAGGAGCGCGTCGCGGCGCTGGAGGAGGCGCTGGTGACCGCCCGCGAGGAGCTGGCCCGCGCGCAGAACGCGTACCTGTACCCCCGGACCGACCTGGTGCCCGCCCGCCAGACGCCCACCGCCCTGGTCGTCTGGAAGCCCCGCCGCGCCGGCGCCGACGGCTGATCACGATTCGGCCAACGGGACATGCCTGGGGGAGGAAGTCCTGCCGACGCACTTCCCATTGACGGTGGCCGGCGGATACGTTTGATATGCCCCAGGCCCCTGGCAGGAGTAGCCCCTCGTGTCCGTGCAAGAAAACGCCTTCACCGGCTTCGCGAACCCGGTCGACCCGACCCCCGCGGAGCTGCGTTCCTGGGCGTACCAGCCGGACTCGGTGAGCCTTTCGGCGATGCCGACCGACTGGGACCTGCTCGTCTCCGGCGACCAGCTGATCGGCACGCTGGCCGACCTGGCGCTCGACCCGCGCTGCCCGGCCCGGCGCTTCGCGCTGCACTGCCTCTACATCTACGCGGCCGACACGGTCCGGACGAACTTCCGGGCGCACCCGAAGCGGCGGCTGCGCAAGCTGGTCGAGCAGGCCGAGTCGCGGGGCGACGACGTCAACCGCCAGTGGGCGTACAACACCCGCATGCTGATCGCGCGGCCGGAGCTGTTCAACTACCACGACTGGTGCGAGGGCGGCCTGGTCCGCAACCCGAGGAAACTGGGCGCTTAGGACTGGATCGCCCCGCCGTCCACGTTGATGCCCTGGCCGGTGACGCCCGGGTTGGCCACGCAGAACCACACCGCGTCCGCGACCTCCTCCGACGTGATGAGCCGGCCGATCGGCTGACGGTCGGCGAGCA
This sequence comes from Luedemannella flava, assembly GCF_039528515.1. Classification (NCBI taxonomy): domain Bacteria; kingdom Bacillati; phylum Actinomycetota; class Actinomycetes; order Micromonosporales; family Micromonosporaceae; genus Luedemannella; species Luedemannella flava. The sequence goes on along the minus strand of NZ_BAAALT010000014.1, from coordinate 59,342 downwards.
GCCGGCGGGCCTGCTCGGGCGTGCGGCCCGTCCGGTTCGCGATCATCGCGACGGTGTCGGTGGTCATCGGGGTGTCGACGTAGGCCGGGCAGACCGCGTTGACCGTCACGCCGGTGCGCGCCAGCTCGGCCGCCGCCGACCGGACGAGGCCGAGCACGCCGTGCTTGGCGGCTGTGTACGCCGCGATGTAGGGCTCGCCGCGCTTGGACGCGACGGACGCGACCACGACGATCCGGCCGTACCCGGCGTCGACCATGGCGGGCACGGCCCGGCGGATGCACCGGAACGGCGCCGTCAGGTTCAGGTCGAGCATGCGCTGCCAGTCGAGGTCGGTGATGCGCGCGATGGGCGCGGAGTTCCCCGCCCCGGCGTTGGCGACCAGGATCTCGACCGGCCCGTACTCCGCCTCGACCATGGCGTACACGTCGTCGACCGAGCCCTGGGCGGTGAGGTCGGCGGGAACGACGATGGCCGGGCCGTCGCAGAGCTTCGCGGTCTCGTCCAGTTCGTCGCGGTTGCGCGCGGTCAGCGCGACGCGGTGGCCCTCGGCGGCGAGCCGCAGGGCGATGGCGCGGCCGATGCCGCGACCGGCCCCCGTGATGAGACAGGTCCGGGCGATGTCCGACATGAAATGAGGGTATGCGTGAATCACGCACCCGGGAAAGCTGTGATTGAGGACGATGTCCGAGGGGAATGCGCCGTAGCGGCCAAGAGTTGAGTCAAGTACGCTCAACTTTGGCCCACGAACGAACCCATTGAGGGAGACATGAACGTCGAGCGACTGACCACGAAGAGCCGCGAGGTCATCACGGCCGCCGTGAGCACCGCCGGGCAGCACGGGCACGCCATGGTCGAACCGTGGCACCTGCTGCTGGCGCTCCTCGACACCGGCGGTTCGACGTCGACCGCGCTGCTGCGCGCCGTCGGTGCCAACCCCGCCGACATCCGCCGCGCCGCGGTGCGCGCCGTGGAGACGCTGCCGAGCGCGAGCGGCGCCAGCGTCGCGGAGCCGTCGCTGTCGCGCGAGCTGGTCAACGCGCTCAACGCCGGCGAGCAGATCGCCCGCCCCATCGGCGACGAGTACGTCTCGACCGAGCACCTCCTCGCCGGCCTCGCCCAGGTCGGCGGCGCGGTCTCCAAGCTGCTCACCGGCGCGGGCGCCACCGAGAAGGCCCTGGTCGCCGCGTTCCCCACCGTCCGCGGGGGCGACCGCCGCATCACCACCGCCGACCCGGAGCAGACCTTCAAGGCCCTCGAGAAGTACGGCGTGGACCTCACCGCCCGGGCCCGCGAGGGCAAGATGGACCCCGTCATCGGCCGCGACGCCGAGATCCGCCGCGTCGTGCAGGTGCTGTCCCGGCGCACCAAGAACAACCCCGTGCTCATCGGCGAGCCCGGCGTCGGCAAGACCGCCATCGTCGAGGGCCTCGCCCAGCGCATCGTCGCCGGCGACGTGCCCGAGTCGCTGCGCGGCAAGAAGCTGGTCAGCCTCGACCTCGGCGCGATGGTCGCCGGCGCGCAGTACCGGGGCCAGTTCGAGGAGCGGCTCAAGAGCGTGCTGGAGGAGATCCAGGGCAGCGACGGGCAGGTCGTCACGTTCATCGACGAGCTGCACACCGTCGTCGGCGCCGGCAAGGGCGAGGGCTCGATGGACGCCGGCAACATGCTCAAGCCGATGCTGGCCCGCGGCGAGCTGCGCATGGTGGGCGCGACCACGCTCGACGAATACCGGGAGCACATCGAGAAGGACCCCGCGCTCGAGCGCCGCTTCCAGCCCGTACTCGTGGGTGAGCCCACGGTGACCGACACGATCGGCATCCTGCGCGGCCTGAAGGAGCGCTACGAGGTCCACCACGGCGTGCGGATCACCGACGCCGCGCTGGTGGCCGCCGCGACCCTGTCGGACCGCTACATCGCGGACCGGTTCCTGCCGGACAAGGCGATCGACCTGGTGGACGAGGCCGCCTCCCGGCTGCGTATGGAGATCGACTCGCGGCCGGTGGAGGTCGACGAGATCGAACGGGCCGTGCAGCGCCTGGAGATCGAGGAGATGGCGCTGGCCAAGGAGCACGACCCGGCCTCCGCCGAGCGGCTCGTGGCGCTGCGCAAGGAGCTGGCCGACCGGCGTGAGCACCTGGCCGCGCTGGGCGACCGGTGGCGCACCGAGAAGGACCACATCGCCAAGATCTCGGCCGTGAAGGAGCAGCTCGAAGGGCTGCGCCGCGAGGCGGAGCGGGCCGAACGCGACGCCGACCTGGGCAAGGCCTCGGAGCTGCGCTACGGCCGCATCCCCGAGCTGGAGCGTCAGCTCGGCGCGGCCGAGCAGGAGCTCGCGACCCTGCAGGGCCGCGAGGGCGCCATGCTCAAGGAGGAGGTCGGCCCGGACGACGTGGCGGAGGTCGTGGGCAGCTGGACGGGCATCCCGGCCGGCCGCCTGCTGGAGGGTGAGACGGCCAAACTGCTGCGCATGGAGGAGTCCCTCGGCGAGCGCGTGGTCGGCCAGCCCGAGGCGGTCGCGGCCGTGTCCGACGCGGTGCGCCGGGTGCGCGCCGGCATCGCCGACCCCAACCGGCCGACCGGCTCGTTCCTGTTCCTCGGGCCGACCGGCGTCGGCAAGACCGAGCTGGCCAAGGCGCTCGCGGAGTTCCTCTTCGACGACGAGCGCGCCATGGTCCGCATCGACATGAGCGAGTACGGCGAGAAGCACAGCGTCGCGCGCCTGGTCGGCGCCCCGCCCGGTTACGTCGGCTACGAGGAGGGCGGCCAGCTGACCGAGGCGGTGCGCCGTAGGCCCTACTCGGTGGTGCTGCTCGACGAGGTCGAGAAGGCGCACCCGGAGGTCTTCGACGTGCTCCTGCAGGTGCTCGACGACGGCCGGCTCACCGACGGCCAGGGCCGCACGGTCGACTTCCGCAGCGCCATCCTGATCCTCACGTCGAACCTCGGCTCGCACGCGATCGCCGACCCGACGCTGTCGGACGAGCAGCGCCGCGACGCGGTCATGGCGACCGTGCGCTCGGCGTTCAAGCCGGAGTTCCTCAACCGGCTCGACGACATCGTGGTGTTCCACGCCCTGTCGCTCGGCGAGCTGGCCTCCATCGTGGATATCCAGCTGAACGCGCTGCGCCAGCGGCTCGCCGGCCGGCGCCTGGGCCTGGAGGTCACCGAGTCGGCCCGGTCCTGGCTGGCCAGCCACGGCTACGACCCGATCTACGGGGCGCGGCCGCTGCGTCGGCTCATCCAGACCGCGATCGGCGACCGGTTGGCCAAGGCCCTGCTGGCCGGGGAGATCCGCGACGGCGACAAGGTCCACGTCGACCGTGCGCCCGGTGCGGACGTGCTCACGGTCGGCGCGGCCTAGGATTAGCCCCGGTGCGGTCCACGTGGGAGGGGATCGCACCGGGTGACCGCCCACGGTACGGTGGGGCCCCACAGTGCAGGGAAGGATGTTGATGGCTTACTCGGTGCAGGAACAGAAGCCCCGTCCCACGGTGGTGACCGCCGCGGTCGGGTTGCTGTACGCCACGGCCGGCATCCTGCTCGTGCTGGCCGTGGCCGGCATCAGCATCTCCGGCTCGATGAAGGCGGCGTACGAGGAGGCCTACCGGGGCACTGACGCCGCGAGCTCCAGCGACGTGGTCGCGATCGCCTCCACCTGGGGCACGGCCGTGGTCTACATCCTCTTCGCCGTGGGGCTCGCGGTCCTCGCGATGTTCGTCGGCAGGGGCAAGCAGCCTGCCCGCATCACCACCTGGGTCGTGACCGGCCTCGTGGCGCTCTGCTGCGGCTGTGGTGGCATCCTGGGCGCGGCGTCCGGCAGCGCGATGGACAGCCTCACCCAGAACATGGAGGCGGCGCCGGGTCAGCCGGACCCGACCAAGGTGACCAAGATCATCGAAGCGCACATGCCGTCGTGGTACACGCCGGTCACCACGGTGCTGGTGATCATCATGACGCTCACCTCCATTGCGGTGATCATCCTGCTGGCCCTGCCGGCCGCGAACCCGTTCTTCCGCAAGGAGCCCGAGGTCTGGGTGCCCCCGACGACGTGGCCTCCGGCACCCGGCACGCCGGGCGCTCCTGGCCTCCCGGGCTACCCGGGCACCCCCGGCGCTGACCCCAACCAGCCGCCCGCTCCGCCGCAGGCCTGATCACGCGATCCCGGACCGCCGGCGGCGGTCCGGGATTCCATCCGGCAGTCCCGTCGATATCGGTCGAAACGCCGCTAGACAGCGGTAAGTTTCGAATATTGGCCGAATTGACCGGAGGTTCCCGCAGATGGCCGACCAACTGCCGTACCCGCTCGTGCCGGCGCCCGCGCGCCGGCCGGCGTCGGTCACCCTGGCCGGGGTCATCATGCTGGTCGGCGCGGCGTTCGGCCTCGCCAACGGCATCACGATGATCGCGGGGGCGAACGCGATCGCCAGCGACTTCGAGCGCAACGCCGTGGGCAGCGAGCTGCCGATGGCGACCGTCAGGGAGATCGGCGACGCGGTGCGCGGTCTGCTGGTCGGCGGCGGCATCACGCTGAGCCTCCTGGCGATCGCCGTCGGCCTCCTCGCGATCGGCGTCATCAAGGGCAGCAATCTCGCCCGGATCGTCACCTGGGTGCTGATCGCCCTGTCCCTGTGCTGCGGGGGGTTCAGCGCGGTGTCCAACGCCGTCGGGTTGCGCGGCGGCGACCTGGCCACCGGCAGCTCGGACACCCTCAGCGCGTCCCAGGTGCACGAGCTCGCCCGCGCGTTGGAGGAGTCGACGCCGGACTGGCTCGTCGCGACGAGCGGCCTGGGGTGCCTGCAGATCCTCGGCTACATCGTCGTCGCGGTGCTGCTCGCGCTGCCCGCGGCCAACAGGTACTTCCGCAAGCCGCCCATGCCGTGGCAACCTCCGGTGGGCAGCCCGCCGCCGCCACCGCCGGGCGGGTGGCCGCCCGCGAACCAACCACCGGGCGGCTGGCCGCCCACCGATCAACCACCGGGCGGCTGGCCGCCCGGCAACCAGCCGCCGCCGAGCGCCTGGCCGCCGGTCAACCCGCCGCCGCAGACCGGCTGGCCCCCGGCGAGCCCACCGCAACCGGGCGGCTGGCCCGAACCGCCGCAGGATCCACGTACTCCCATGGGGTGAATTTCGTGTCGCAGAGCCGCACCGCGCTCGTCACCGGAGCCACCGCGGGCATCGGCGCCGCGTTCGCCAGGCACCTGGCGCGCGCCGGCTACGACCTCGTGATCGTCGCGCGTGACCGGGCGCGGCTGGAGGAGACCGCGCACGGGCTCGCCAACGAGTTCGATGTCGGCGCGGCCGTGCTGCCCGCGGACCTGACGACGGAGGACGGTCGCGCGACGGTCCAGGAGAGACTGCGCGACACCCCGGTCGACCTGCTCGTGAACAACGCCGGGATGAGCCTCAACACGCCGTTCCTGCGGTCCACCACGGAGGGCGAGGAGCGGCTGCTCGCGCTCAACGTGCACGCGGTGATGGCCCTCACGCTCGCGGCGTTGCCTGGCATGGTGGAACGGCGCGCCGGCGCCGTCGTGAACGTGTCCTCGGTGGCCGGCTTCGGCGCCGGCATGCCCGGTTCGACGTACCCCGCCTCCAAGGCCTGGGTAACGAATTTCAGTGAATCGGTGGGCCTGTCGGTGCGGCCCTTCGGGGTACGGGTGATGGCGCTCTGCCCGGGGTACGTGCGGACGGAGTTCCACGACCGGGCGGGCATCAACACGTCGGGCACCCCCGACTGGCTCTGGCTCGACGCCGGCTCCGTGGTCGCCGACGGCATGGCTGACCTGCGTAAAGGGAAGTATGTAAGCGTACCGACCTGGAAATACAAGGTTGCCGCGTTCGGTCTCAAGCACATACCGCGGGCGATCATCCACCGGGTGGCACCCGATGTGCGCGGCCGCATCGGTCGAAACGACCCCCAGGTGTGACGGACGACCTATGCCGGGTCGCATCATCGTGTGGAAATGGCTGACGTACGCTAACAGCCATGGACGACCGCGAAGACCTGCGAAAACTCATCAATGATCTTGCTGTCGTCCACGGCCGTGTGACGTTGTCCTCGGGCAAACAAGCCGACTGGTATGTGGACCTCAGGCGACTGACGTTGCATCATGCGGGTGGTCCGCTCGTTGGACAGGTCATGCTCGATGTCGTCGAGGACTGGGACTTCGACGCGGTGGGCGGCCTGACCCTCGGCGCCGACCCGGTCGCGGTCGCGATGATGCATGCCGCGGCGGCACGGGGACGACAGCTCGACGCTTTTGTCGTCCGTAAGTCCGACAAGGCGCACGGCCTTCAGCGTCGTATCGAAGGACCGGACGTCGCGGGCCGTCGTGTGCTCGCCGTCGAGGACACCACCACTACGGGCGGTAGTGTAATGACTGCGGTCGATGCACTCCGTGAGGCCGGGGCTCAGGTGATCGGGGTGGCGGTGATCGTCGATCGGGGAGCCGGATCAGCGATTCGGTCGGCGGGGTTGGACTTTCGGGCGGCATACACGCTGGCCGATTTGGGCCTCACGGCCTGACGTTCAGGCAGGAAAGACTGCCGGTTTGACACCTGCGGATATGGGGTCAGATCGATGGTCGGTGGTGGAAGGATGGAGTAGTGCGTACTGCGCTGGCCGAACTCATATTGCCCTCGAACTCGCCGCTGGCCGGCGAGCCCTACGACCGGATCGACGCTGAGCGTCTGGCGGGTGTCCTCAAGGCACTTGCCGACCCCGCGAGGCTCCGCCTCCTCAGCCTGATCCAGGCCTCGCCCGATGGCGAGGCGTGCGTGTGTGACCTCACCGCACCTATCGGTCTGTCCCAGCCGACCGTGTCCCACCACCTCCGCATCCTCACCGAATCCGGCTTGCTGGAGCGGGAGAAGCGGGGCGTGTGGGCCTACTACCGGATCGTTCCCTCCGCGATCCAGCAGATCGCCGACCTGCTCACGCCGCCCCGCAAGCGGGCGACGAAGAAGGCGGCCCGCTGACCTACCCCGGCGGCGACCCCATCGACCAGTGCGTCCACCTCGGACGTGAGGTCATCGGCGCGGGGCTCGCCATCGGGTCAGGCGGCAACCTGTCCGCCCGGTCACCCGGCGCACACGAATGTGTGGTGACCGCGGCGGGCACCTGGTTGGACCGCCTGGACCGGACGTCGTTCGTCCGGGTACGGATTGCGGATGGGGTGGCACCCCAGGGTGCCACCCCATCCTCCGAAGTGGGCCTCCACCTGTCGGTCTACCGTGCCCGCCCCGACGTCAACGCCGTCGTGCACCTGCACCCGCAGACGGCCGTGCTGCTCGACGCGCTCGGCGTGGCGGTCCGGCTCATCACGACGGACCACGCGTTCTACCTGCGGCGCGTGGCGGTCACGCCGTGGCACGCGCCCGGCACGCCCGGCGTGGGCGAGGCCGTGGCTGAGGCCGTCGCCGACGGCACGAACTGCGTCCTGCTCCCCTTCCACGGCTGCGCCGTGCTGGGCGAGACCGTGGAGATGGCGCACCGGCGCGCGGCCAATCTCGAAGAGGCCGCCCGGCTCACCTACCAGGCTCTCCTGTTGACCGGCGGCCTGGGCCCGCGCGAGCTGCCCGCCTGCCCGCCCGACTTCCTCGCCCACCGCGATCCAGGCTCGTTGATCTGACGCGGCGCGACTGTCGGTCCGCCGGGCTAGGGTCATTCTCATGAAGTACGGCTTTGTGCTCCCATGGGGAGGCGCGGCCGAGGCCGCTGAGCTGGCGGTCGTGGCCGAGGAGGCAGGCTGGGACGGCTTCTTCATGTGGGAGGCCCTCTGGGGCATCGACCCGTGGGTGGGGCTCACCGCCGTCGCCGCGCGCACGAAGCGGCTGCGGTTGGGCACCATGCTGACCCCGCTGCCCCACCGGCCCCCGTGGGACCTGGCCAGCCAGACCGCGACGCTCGACATCTTCTCCGGCGGCCGGGTCACCCTGTCCGTCGGGCTGGGCGCGCCTGAGCCCCGGTTCTTCCTGTTCAAGGACGACGAGGGCCGCCGCGTGCGGGCCGAGCGCCTCGACGAGGGCCTGGAGCTGCTGACCCACCTGTGGCGTGGGGAGCCGTTCGAGTACACCGGCAAGCACTACTTCGCACGGCGCTCCGACGTCATGCTGCCGCCGCCCGTCGTCCAGCAGCCGCGGATCCCCGTCTGGGTCGTGGGGCTGTGGCCCGCGCCCCGGTCGATGCGCCGGGTCGCCCGCTGGGACGGCTGGCTGCCCTACTTCAAGCCGCCGGCGGACGCCCCGCCCGGCGAGATCAACCGCCCCACCCACGAGGGCCTGGCCGAGGGCGTCGCCTGGCTCCGGGAGGAGCGCGCCGCCCACAGCCTCGACATGACCGGCTTCGACGTCGTCATGGAGGGCGTCACGGAGCCCGGCGCCGAGGGCGCCGCCACGGTCCAGGCCTGGGCCGACGCCGGGGCGACCTGGTGGCTGGAGGCCAACTGGTCCCTCCCCCAGGAGGACGTCCTGCAGGCGTCCCGCGACCGCCTCCGCGCGGGCCCGCCCCGTTAGCCGCCCCGCGACCGCCGCAGGCTGACGTTGGACCTAACGCGCTGAGTTCCCGGCGCAACGGTCCGAACGTCAGCGGGCGTGGTTGTCGGGGCCGTAGGAGGTGGACGGGGGGACCGAGGCGCTGCCGACCGCGCGGGTGGGCGGGGTGGTGACGCGCACGGCGCCCGCCTCGGCGAGGCCCTCGGCGGCCAGGCGCTTCTTCTCGCGGCGGGTCCGGAAGACCTCGACGAAGATCGGGATCAGCGAGATCAGGATGATCAGGAACACGAACGGCAGGATGTACGAGTCGATCTTCTCGGCCGGGATGGCGTCCGTGATCTTCTTGGCGAGCAGGTAGCCCAGCAGCAGGATGCCGTCGGTCCACAGGATGGCGCCGATGACGTTCCACACGAAGAACTTGCGGGTCGGCATGCCGAGCATGCCGGCGACCGGGTTCAGGAAGGTGCGGACGATCGGGATGAACCGGGCCAGGACGACGGCTTTCGGGGCGCCGAACTTGTTGAAGTAGTACTCCGCCTTTTCGACGTACTCCCGCTTGAAGAGCTTCGACTCGGGCTTGTTGAACATCCGGGGGCCGTAGCGCGCGCCGAGGAAGTGCCCCAGCTGGGCGCCGACGATCGCGCAGATGGGCGCGCCGATCAGCAGCACGGCAATGGGCATCGGGTCGACGCCCTCGAGGATCTCGCTGGCCACCGGCGAGGCGGCCACGCCCGCGAGGAAGAGCAGCGAGTCGCCCGGGAAGAAGAAGCCGACGAGCAGGCCTGTCTCCGCGAAGATGATCGCGAGCACGCCGACGAGACCGAACGTCGCCAGGAGCCCCTTCACATCGAGGGGGTTGAAGGCGAGCACGTCAGCGAGGGCCTGTGTCGTCACGGTGTCCACGGCGAATCAGGGTACCGGCCGGTGCTCACGGACCGCCATGACCGTGTCCGGTTCTCGGCGTCCTGTGATGGGGCACCCGGCCCCACACGCTGGCCCGCGGGGGTGGACGCGGGCAATTCGGGCGGCCTACCGTGGGTGAATGGCCGACGACACGTTGAGTCTGGCCGACCCGTACACGGTGCCGACGCGGCACTGGCACGAGCTGCCGGACGGTCGCATCCAGTGTGACGTCTGCCCCCGTGCCTGCAAGCTGCACGAGGGCCAGCGCGGCCTGTGTTTCGTGCGGGGCCGGGTGGACGACCAGATCGTCCTCGCCTCGTACGGCCGCTCGTCCGGGTTCTGCGTCGACCCCGTCGAGAAGAAGCCGCTCAACCACTTCCTGCCCGGCTCGTCCGTGCTCTCGTTCGGCACCGCCGGCTGCAACCTGGCCTGCCGCTTCTGCCAGAACTGGGACATCTCCAAGTCACGCGAGATCGACACGCTGTCCGGGGCCGCCTCGCCCGAGTCGCTCGCCGCGACGGCGGAACGCCTCGGCTGCCGCTCGGTCGCGTTCACCTACAACGACCCGGTGATCTTCATGGAGTACGGCATGGACGTCGCCGACGCGTGCCACGAGAAGGGGATCAAGGCGATCGCGGTGAGCGCCGGGTTCATGAACCCCGTCCCGCGCGCGGAGTTCTACCAGCACATGGACGCCGCCAACATCGACCTCAAGGCGTTCACCGACGAGTTCTACGAGAAGATCACGTTCAGCAAGCTGGGCGTCGTGCTGGACACTCTGCGCTACCTGAGGCACGAGACCGACGTCTGGTTCGAGATCACCACGCTGCTGATCCCCGGCTACAACGACTCGGACTCCGAGTTGGCCGAGGAGTCCGCGTGGCTCGTCGAGAACCTCGGCCCGGACGTGCCGCTGCACTTCAGCGCGTTCCACCCCGACTTCAAGATGATGGACGTCCCGCACACGCCCCCGTCGACGCTGTCCCGCGCCCGGCGCATCGCGCTCGACCACGGCCTGCGCTACGTCTACACCGGCAACGTCCACGACCCGGCCGGCCAGACGACCCACTGCCCCGGGTGCGGGTCGGCGGCGGTCGTCCGCGACTGGTACGCCATCAACGACTATCAGCTCACCGACACCGGCGCCTGCCGGCGCTGCGGGCACCAGCTGCCCGGCGTCTACGACGGCCCGCACGGCACGTGGGGCATGCGCCGGCTGCCGGTGCACATCCTCGAGGCCGTGTGATGGGCACCGTCCGCGCGCCGGCCGTGGCCGGCCAGTTCTACCCGGCCGACCCGACCCAGCTGACGCGGCAGGTCGACGCCCTGCTGCGGGCCGCGCCGACGTCGACCCACCCGACGAACGCGTTCGTCGTGCCGCACGCGGGCTACATCTACTCCGGTCCCACGGCCGCTGTCGCCTACGCGGGCCTGCCGCGCGACACCCGGCGCGTCGTGCTCATCGGCCCGGCCCACTTCGCGCCGCTGCGCGGGTGCGCGGTGGCGTCCGCGCAGGCGTGGCGCACCCCGCTGGGCGAGGTGCGCGTGGAGGACGCGTCCGCGCTGGTCGAGGCCGGTCTGGTGACCGTCGACGACGACGCGCACCAGCGCGAGCACTCGCTCGAGGTGCAGTTGCCGTTCCTGCAGCGCGTACTCGCCGACGGGTTCGCCGTACTCCCGGTGGTGGTGGGGAGTGCCGCGGCGGGTGAGGTGGCCGCGGTGATCTCCGCCGCGCTGGCCCCCGGTTCGGTGCTGCTGTGCAGCACCGACCTGTCGCACTACGAACCCGACGACCGGGCGCGGGTCCAGGACGCCGCGACGCTGCGGGCAATCGTCGGGTTGCGGTCCGCGGACGTGGGGGTACGCGACGCGTGCGGCGTGTTCGCGCTGCGCGGGCTGCTGGAGTGGGCTTCGTCGGCGGGCCTGACGCCGACTGTGCTGCGGTATGAGACCTCGGCCGACACGGCCGGGGATCCGTCACGCGTGGTGGGGTATTCGGCCGTGGCGTTGTGACCACAAATTGTGGTAACTTTGCCGTCATGGCGACCATCGGACTGCGGGAACTGACGCACCACACCGCGTCGATCGCGCGGCGCGTCCGCGAGGGCGAGACGATCATCGTGACCGACCGGGGCACCCCGGTCATCCGCATGGTGCCCGCCACGCCCGCCGACGACGTGCTCGCGCGGCTCGAGGCGGCCGGGCGGCTCACCCCCGCCGCCAACCCCGGCTACCTGCCCGAACCCGTCGACACCGGGCACCGCCCCGAGCTCGATGCCACCGACGTGATCAGTGAGGACCGGGACGACCGGTTCTGATGATCTATCTCGACTCGTGCGCGATCGTGAAGCTCGTGCACGTCACGCCGGAGACGCCCGCCCTGCGCACATGGCTCACGGAGCAGGGCGGCGTGCCGCTCGTCTCGTCGACGCTGGCGCGCGTCGAGTGCGCCCGCGCGCTGCGCCGCGTCGACCCGCCGGCGCTCGCGAACCTGCCGCTCGTCCTCGGCGCGATCAACTTCATCGCCATGGACGACGGCGTGTGCGCGGCCGCCGCCGCCCAACCTGAGCCGCTGCTGCGCAGCCTCGACGCCATCCACCTGGCCACGGCCGCCCTGCTCGGCTCCGCGCTGACCTGGTTCGTCACGTACGACAAACGCCTGCTCGCGGCCGCGGCCGCCGCTGGACTCCCGGTGGTCGAGCCCAGGTAGCCGCTATTCTGCGCCGACGCGGGCACGATTGACGCAATGGTTCTCCGGGGCCGCGACGTGTATCTAGGCGAGCCCCCGGAGGTGTGCGTGACGTATGACGAATTTGCCCGAAGTCGGCTGGCGCCGTTACTGCGCTACGCCGTGATGCTGACCGGCGACCCCCATCTGGCCGAGGACCTCGTGCAGGAGACCCTCGTCCGCGTCCAGCTGAAATGGCGGCGCGTGTCGCGGGCCGACGTGCCCGACCTGTACGTGCGCCGCATGCTCACCAACGCGTACCTGGACTGGCGGCGCGGCCGCTGGGTGCGGCACATCGTGCTCGGCACCGCCCATCGCGAGGAGGCGGTGGCCGACCACGCCGAGCGCGGCGCCGACCGGGACGAGATGTGGCAGCTGCTCGCCACGCTGCCCCGTCGCCAGCGCGCGGCCCTGGTGCTGCGCTACTACGAGGACCTGGCCGACGCGCAGGTCGCCGAGGTGCTCGGTTGCGCCGTCGGCACCGTGCGGGCGCACATCTCCCGCGCGCTCGCCACGCTGCGCGAACAGCTACAGGACGCCCGACAGCCGGTCGGGACCGCGGGTGGAGGCCGCTGATGCTCGAGGACGACCTGAAAGACACCTTCGCGCGGCACGAGGACCTGGTGCCGGCCGGCGCGCACATCATCGACAAGGCCGCCAGCACGGCCCGCACCCGCCGGCGCCGCCGGTGGATGGCGACCAGCGCGGGTGCCGCGCTGGCCCTGGTGGCCGCCGTCGTCGCACCCGTCGCGGCCCGGTGGGCGATGCCGCTGCGAGAGGAGCCGTTGATCCCCGGCATCCAGCAACCGGCCCCTGAAGTGACGGGTCGGCCCCTCAATTTCCTGCTCATCGGCCTGGACAAGCGCGTCAACTCGACGGCACCGGTACGCGCGGACTCCGTCATGATCGCTCACGTGCCGGCAGATCGCAGCGGGCTGTACCTGGTGACCGTCGCACGGGACGTGCTGGTCACGCCCTCGCCCGGCACCCGGGGGAAACTGGCGGAGACCTACGCGCTGCGCGGCTTCCCAGCGACCGCCGCGGCGGTGACCAGCCTTACCGGCGTGACCTTTGACGGCGGGGCGACCATCGAGTTCACGGGGCTGAAGAAGCTCGTGGCCGCGCTCGGCGGGGTGCACATGTGCATCGACCAGGTGGTGCGCTCGGAGCACCACGACAGGAACGGTCGCTACCACACCAGCACGTCGCGGGACGGCGTCCAGCCCTACGTCTACCGGCCCGGGTGCCGGACCTTGAAGGCGTGGGAGGCGTTGGACTACGCCCGCCAGCGCCAAGGTCTGCCGACGGGCAGCTACGACCGCGACCGGCATATCGCGCAGATGTTCCGTGCGGTCCTCCGCCAGGCCAAGGAGTCGATCGACCTGACCGACCTGGCCACGTTGGACGCCCTCACCGACGCGATCGGTCCGTCGCTGGTGCTCGACACAGGTGGCATCGCGGTCGGTGACTTGGCCAAGACCCTGCGGCCCGTGCTCGATAAGGACATCACCGTGGTTACGACGCCGATCGGCGGTTACCACTCCAAGACCATCGACGGGCTGTCGTACCAGGTCATGGACGACAACTCGAAGGACTTCTTCGCCGCGCTGAAGGCGGACAGGGCCGCAGACTGGCTGGCCGACCACCCCGGATCGGACTGGCCGTCAAAGTGAGGAAAGTTTTCTTGGCTCCCGGTGCAACCATTCCGGTGCCTCGAAGCGTGTATTAGGGGGACGGGGGCGACCCGGCCGAGTGCCGCACGGGGGGCGGCATTCGGCCGGGTCGCCAGGTCACGACCAGACCGCCGCCATCGGCAGGCGACGCGCGCCGGCCATGACCCGGGCGTCGAACAGCTCCGCCCCGTCCGCCACCACCAGGTCCGTGCACCGGTCCAGCAGGATCGGCACCGCGATCGCGGCCTCCAGACGGGCCAGCGGCGCGCCCAGGCAGAAGTGGATCCCGTGGCCGAACGTCAGGTGCGGGTTCGGGTGCCGGCGGATGTCGAACGTGCCCGCGTCACGGAACTCGCGCTCGTCGTGGTTCGCCGACCCGATCCACAGGTTGAGGATCTGACCGGCCGGGATCGTCCGCGTCCCGACGGCGGCGTCGTGCATGGCGACGCGGGCCAGGCGCGGGAACGGCGCCCGGTCGCGGAGCACCTCCTCCAGCGCGGACGGCACGAGTGACCGGTCGGCGCGCAGGTCGCGCGCCGCGTCGGGATGCTCGTCCAGGCTCAGCGCCGTGTTGGTCAGCAGCGTCGTCGTGGTGATGTGTCCCGCGATGAGCAACAGCCCCACGAACCCGACGATCTCGTCGTCGACCAGGCGCTCGCCGTCCACCTCGGCCGCGATGAGCTGGCTGGTCAGGTCGTCGCGCGGGGCGGCGCGGCGCGCCCGGATGTGGGCCAGCAGGTAATCGATCATGTCGCCGAGCGGGGCCGCTCGCAGCCGCATGGACTCCTCGTCGGGCACCATGCGGTCGGGCAGCGGCTGGGTGAGCAGCGCGTCGGCCCACGTCCGGAACAGCGCCCGGTCGCTCGTCGGCACCCCCAGCAGCTCGGCGATCACGGTCACCGGCAGCGGGTAGGCCAGCGCGGTCACCAGGTCGAACTCCGGCTCGCCGGCGACGGCGTCGAGCAGCTCCTGGGTCACCGCCGTGATGCGCGGCGCGAGGTCCGCCACGACCCTCGGCGTGAACGCCCTGCTGACGAGCCTGCGCAGTTTGTCGTGCCGGGGCGGATCCATCCGGGCGAAGTTCCCGCGGTTGAACAGCTCGACCTCCGGCTGCGGCGGGACCAGCTCCGATAGGTCAGACGAAAAGATCAAAGGCTCGGCGAGTACGGGCACGACATCCGCGTACCGGAAGACGTGCCAGGCGCCGTACCGTCCGTCCCAGTTGACCGGGTCGTTGTCCCGCATCCACCGCCACCAGTCCCGCACCCCCTCGAGCGTGCTGGGCTGGGCGGCGAAGGAGGTCTCCATCAGCCCTCGCGGTACTCGTCGTCCATGTCGACGATGTGGGCCTGCTCGACCGCGTCGTACTCGCTGACCTCGAGACCACGGTGGATCTCAGGCGCGGCCTCGGCAGGGTTGGCGGAGATCGCCTGCTCCACGGCGTCGGCGGCGGGCGCCTCCGGGTCACGCTCCTCCGGTGTCAGGTGGTCACTGGGAGTGAGATCTTCATCCGGCATCGTCATGTGGCGCCACCTCCCGTTGTCTACGGTAAAGCCGTACCCGGGAAGCGCGCGGGGCAACCGTGAAGGCCCGAGTTCCGTGGTCGGTGGGGCTGCGGGATACTTTTCCGGCGAGGACAGCGCGGTCCGCCACCGCGACATTTCCGATCATGCAGTCAACAAGGAGCGCACCATGCCTATCGCCTCCCCAGAGGTCTACGCCGAGATGATCAGCCGCGCGAAGGCAGGCGGCTTCGCGTACCCGGCGATCAACGTCACGTCGTCGCAGACGCTCAACGCGGCCCTGCGCGGCTTCGCCGACGCGGGCAGCGACGGCATCCTCCAGGTCTCGACCGGCGGCGCGGAGTACCTCTCGGGCCCGACGATCAAGGACATGGTCACCGGCGCGGTGGCGTTCGCCGCCTTCGCCGAGGAGGTCGCCAAGAAGTACCCGATCAACGTCGCGCTGCACACCGACCACTGCCCGAAGGACAAGCTGGACGGCTTCGTCCGCCCGCTGCTGGCGATCTCGGCCGAGCGCGTCGCCAAGGGCGGCACGCCGCTGTTCCAGTCGCACATGTGGGACGGCTCGGCCGTGCCGCTGGGCGAGAACCTCCAGATCGCCGAGGAGCTGCTCGCGCAGGCCAAGGCCGCCAACGTGATCCTGGAGATCGAGGTCGGCGTCGTCGGTGGCGAGGAGGATGGCGTCGAGAACGCCATCAACGACAAGCTCTACACGACGGTCGAGGACGCCACCGCCATGGTGGAGAAGCTCGGCCTGGGCGAGAACGGCACCTACATGGCCGCCCTCACCTTCGGCAACGTGCACGGCGTCTACAAGCCGGGCAATGTCAAGCTGCGCCCCGAGATCCTCAAGGAGATCCAGGACGCGATCGGCGCCAAGTTCGGCCAGGACAAGCCGCTCAACCTGGTCTTCCACGGCGGCTCCGGCTCGCTGCTCTCGGAGATCCAGTCGGCCGTCGACTACGGCGTGGTCAAGATGAACATCGACACCGACACCCAGTACGCGTTCACGCGGCCGGTCGTCGACCACATGTTCAAGAACTACGACGGCGTCCTGAAGGTCGACGGCGAGGTCGGCAACAAGAAGGCGTACGACCCGCGCGCCTGGGGCAAGTCGGCCGAGGCCGGCCTGGCCAAGCGCGTCGTCGAGGCGTGCACCGACCTGCGCTCGCTCGGGACCTCCGCTGCCGCCTGACGGCCGGAGCCGCCCTTGGGTGAGGACCGGAAGGCGCAATTGAGCAAGGCGTAACCGCGACAGTCGAGGGCCGTCCGTGAGCATGCGGGCGGCCCTCGCTCGTACCATCACCGGGTGCCTACCCCGCTGCCGCACGTCATCGCGCCCGTCGACCACAGCGCCGCTGAGATCGAGACCCCCGAGCAGCTCGCCCGGTGCCTGCGCCGGGGCACCGTCGCCGACCTGATCCTGCAGGGGCTCGACCTCACCGCCGTCGACCTGCGCGACATCGACGTCACCCGCGCCATCTTCCTGGGCTGCATGCTGTCCGTCGCCCAAGCCACCGACGTCGTCGCGCGCGGCGCGCACGTCGTCCCCCGCTTCCTCGACCTGCCGTACCCGACGCAGCCGTCCCGCCTCTACACCCCCGACGACCTGGTCGCCGGGTTCGCCGACGGCGGCTTCGAGGCCATGTACGACACGCGGGTGTTCGCGCACTACTACGCGCAGGGCGGGGCGACCCCGCCGCTGCGGGAGGCGCTCGCCCAGCGCATCCACGACCACGGCATCGACAACGCGCTGGCCAACGAGACCGAGAAATGGGTCGCCGCGCACGGTCCGGACAGCGTCGTCGGCATCATGGGCGGGCACGCCGAGCACCGCGGCTCGCCCGGTTACCGCGACGCGGCCGAACTTGCCTGGCACCTGGCCCGGGCCGGCCGCCTCGTGCTCACGGGCGGGGGACCGGGCGTCATGGAGGCCGCCAACCTCGGCGCCTTTCTGTCGACGCGTACCCGTGAAGATCTTGAAGATGCGATCGACGAGCTGGCCGCTGTCAGTGACTTCCGGGACGGGCAGGCCTACACGGCGGCGGCGCTGGCCGTGCGGTCACGCTATGCCCCGCAACCCGGCACATCCTGGGAAAAGGCCGGCGGGCTGGCCATTCCGACCTGGTTCTTCGGGCACGAGCCGGCCAATGTGTTCGCGGCGCGGATCGGCAAGATGTTCTCCAACGCCTCGCGGGAGGAGCTGATCCTCAAGCTGTCGCGGGGCGGCATCGTGTTCGCGGCCGGGCGGGCCGGCACGGTGCAGGAGGTGTTCCAGGCGGCGACGATGACCTTCTACGGCACCGTCGAGCACTCGGGGCCGTTCCTGTTCGTGGGGCAGCGGTTCTGGACGGACGACCTGCCGGTGGCGGCACTGCTGCGGCCGCTGCTCGCGACGGCACCTGTCGGCGACCGGTCGCGGCTCATCCACTTCACCGACGACGCGGGCGAGGCCGCGCGGGTGCTGCTGGGACCCTCCTGACAGGACGATGGCCCGGGGCAACCGGGCCATCGCTTAACCGGGTCCTGGGGAGGCTCCGGACCTCCGATTCAACCCGCAAGTGGCCTGCGTCACCACCCGCTGAGCGTGTGGAAAAGCCCTCACCCGTTCAGCTATCCGGAAGTGAGGCAATCCAGTTGAATGGGGTCATGCGCAACTTGCTGCCGGAAACTCCGCCCACCCTGTTGCCCGACGATCCGGGCGCGTCCGCCACCGGAAGCGCCGAGGAGGTGGCCGCGCGGTTCCCGGCCTCCAGCGCCGTGTGGGCCACGCTCGCCGAACAGGCGTTCGCCAACGGCGCCACGGTCACGGCCTACGCCTACGCCCGTACCGGCTACCACCGCGGGCTGGACCAGCTGCGGCGCAGCGGATGGCGCGGCAGCGGCCCGGTGCCCTGGTCGCACGAGCCCAACCGGGGCTTCCTGCGTTGCCTGCACGCGCTGGCCCGGGCCGCCGACGCGATCGGTGAGGCCGACGAGGCGGCCCGCTGCGCCCAGTTCCTCCGCGACTGCGACCCCGCCGCCGCGGACGCGCTCGCGGGCTGACCTGCGCGGGCTGTGGCGAGTAAGGGTCGCTATCCGGTCCACATTCGCCACAGCCCGCGCTAGAGACCCTCGGCGACAGTCGCGGCCGTGCGGAGCCAGGCGGCGCGGGTGGGGGCCGAGAGGGCGCGGTAGTCGACCGGGGCGCCGCTGTCCAGGTGACGGTCGTAGGGGACGTGGCAGATCGCGCGGCAGCGGGCCGCGAAGTGGGACTCCACGCGGCGCGGCGGCGCGTCGCCCCTATGCGGGGGCAGCGTCAGCACCGTGACGGCCCGTCGCACCAGCTCGCGGCGGCCCGTCTGCTCCAGGTGGTCGAGCAGGCGGGCGGCCGTCTCGGCCGAGTCGTTGCGGCCAGAAAGTGTGATCACCAGTTGATCGGTCGCGTCCAGCGCGGCCTGCCAGTTCTCGGCCCGCACGTTGTTGCCGGTGTCCACAATGAGCAGCTTGTAGAACTTGCCGACGACCTCGCGCAGCTCGCGGAACGCGCGTGCCGTGAGCATCTCGCCGGCCGTCGCGGCCTCGTCCGAGGCCAGCACGTCGAACATCGCGTCGTCCTGCGTGCGCAGGTACGCGGCCAGTTCGCCGATGCGGCCCGACCCGCCCGCGAACCGTTCCAGGTCGCGCAGCAGGTCGCGCACCGTGCGGCCGGTCGCGTCCGACTGGGCGCGCATGCCCAGCGTCCCCTGCGTCTCGTTGTTGTCCCAGGCCAGCACGAAGCCGCCCCGGCTGCGCCCGAACGCCATGCCCAGCATGAGCGTCGCCACGGTCTTGCCGGCGCCGCCCTTGGGGTTGACGACCGTGACCTGCCTGAGCCCACCGAAGTTCCGGCGTACGGCGTGCAGCGCGTCGCGCAGGTCGGACTCGTCCCGGCCGGGGCGCAGCCGCAGCAGGCCGAACGAGCCGCGCCGGGCCGCGGCGCGGGCGCCGGTGGCGGCCGAGACCACGCGCGGGCGCACCCGCCGCCGCGTCGCGAACTCCTCCGCGGTCGGCGTCCGCTCCGCGAAGTCCGCGGTCAGGTCCGGATACGGGTGCGTGGCCGGAACGTCCGGGCCGGGGACCGCGATGGTGCCCGGCGCCCAGCCACCCAACCCACCCCAGCCGGGCGGCGAGACGGCGCCCGCGTTCGGCGGCGGCTGTGCCGGG
>NZ_BAAALT010000014.1:0-39784 GCF_039528515.1 Luedemannella flava | reverse complement strand
GTGGGGGCCCGCGGGGCGGGGCGCCCAGGGGCAGGTCCGGCTGGGCGGCCAGGTCCGCGAGCCACTGCAGATCGTCATCGCCGGCGGACGGCCCGCGACGCGGCTCCGCCGCCGGCCGGGCCTCGCGTAAGGGCGTTTCCGCCGCCGGCGCTTCCGCCCGCGGCCCGGCGTCACGTGCCGGCGCTTCCACTGCCGGCCCGGCGCCCCGCGGCGGCGCCACGACCGGTTCCGGAACGTCGTACAGGTCGTCGTCGGGCGGGTCCGGGGGCGGCGAGAGGGCGCGGCGGACCTGGTCGGTGGGCGGCGGCGCCGGGCGCGGCGCGGGCGGGATGCTCCACGGGGTGTTCGGCGCGTACTCGGCCGGTGTTTCATCGTTCGGGTCCACGGCGCCTCCTCCCCAGGCGGTGCGGGCTACCAGCCTTACACAGCGTGGCCCGTCAGGGAACGCACCGTGGGCAAGGGTCACACCGGGACGTAGACCGCCCACGCGCCGCGCTCCACCCACCAGCTGCGCTTGCGGGTCAGGTCGGCGGCCACCCCGTCGTCGATGATCGGCACGGACTCCGCGCGTGGCGTGACGGCAACGGCCCGGCCGGTCGCCCGACGGACCTCGATGTGGACGGCCGGGCGGCGCAGCAGCCGGCGCACGCGGCGGGGCACGGCGACGGCGACGGTGATCCGCCCGTCGTCGGCGGCGACGCCGGACGTGAGCGGCAGCCCGTCGACGCTCACCCCGCCGGAGTTGGTGACGACGCAGGCGAGCACCGGCTCCCCGCCGTCGGCGAGCACGACGTCGTCCACCTCGACCCGGCCGCGCCAGCTGGCGGCCGTACCCTCGGAATCCACTCCGCCGACCACCGCGGACCGTGAGGTGACCGACCCGCCGTCGTTGCGCAGCAGGTCGAGGCGGCGGGTCGCGCCGCCGAGGACGGCGGCGGCGACGGCCGCCGGGTCGGTGGGCAGGCCGAGGTCGGTGACGATGCCGGGGATGCCGGGGGTGAGCGGCAGGACGCCGATGGGCGGCAGGTCGGGCATGGTCCGGTCGGCGGGCAGGTCGGCCGGGCGCTTCGACGGCGGCGGCGCGTAGGCGCGCACGAGCCGGCGCAGCACGGCCCGCAGCTGCCCGTCGTCGGCGGCCGCGACGATCAGCGCGGCGTCGTCGGCGCGCACCGCCTTGACGGCGGCGTCGATCTCCGCGTCGGAGCAGGCCGTGACGACCTCCACCGCCGCGCCGCTCGCGCTCAGCACGTCAGAGCATGCGAGTACGGGCACGCGGGTGCCCCGGGTGGCGCACGCACCGCCGTCAGCCGGGCCGGTGTCGGGCGCATCGTCGCTGGTCAAGGCCGATTCGCCGCAGCCGGACGCGGTCGGGCCGCAGCAGCCGCCGGCGGCCTCGGCGGCCTCATCGACGAGCGACAGAACGATCACCTGGCGCACCGGGCGTACCTCCCTCACCATGACCCTGGGTAATGCTTGTTAGCCTGACATCCCGGGGCGGTTGCCGTTCGGGCACCCGGAGAGCTCCGTGGGTGTGATCCCCCGGGGCACATGAAGGCGGAGACGAGATGCCAGCGATCGTGCTCATCGGCGCGCAATGGGGCGACGAAGGCAAGGGCAAGGTTACTGACCTCCTCGGCGCACAGGTCGACTACGTCGTGCGCTACTCAGGCGGTAACAACGCGGGTCACACGGTCATCACGCCGGACGGGCAGCGGTACGCGCTGCACCTGATGCCGTCGGGCGCCCTGTCGCCCAACGCGGTGATCGTCATCGGCAACGGGGTGGTGGTCGACCCGAAGGTGCTGCTGGCCGAGATCGACGGGCTCGCGGAGCGCGGCGTGGACACGTCCCGCCTGCGCATCTCCGGCGACGCCCACCTGATCATGCCGCACCACCGGGCGCTGGACCGGGTGGTCGAGCGCTACCTGGGCTCGGCGCGGATCGGCACCACGGGCCGGGGCATCGGACCGGCGTACGGCGACAAGGTCGCCCGGATGGGCATCCGCGCCCAGGACCTGCTCGACCCGGGCATCCTGCGTAAGAAGCTCGAGCTGGTGCTCCGCGAGAAGAACCAGATCATGTTCAAGGTCTACAACCGCAAGGCGCTCGACGTCGACGCGGTCGTCGAGGAGTACCTGGCGTACGCCGAGCGGCTCAAGCCGTACATCGTGGAGACGCGGGTGCTGCTCTGGGACGCGCTGGACGCGGGCAAGACCGTCCTCATGGAGGGCGCGCAGGCCACCATGCTCGACATGGACCACGGCACGTACCCGTTCGTGACCTCGTCGAACCCGACGGCGGCCGGCGCGTGCGTGGGCACGGGCATCCCGCCGACCAGCATCGACCAGGTCATCGGCGTCTCCAAGGCGTACACGACGCGGGTGGGCGCCGGGCCGTTCCCGACCGAGCTGTTCGACGACCACGGCCAGCACCTGCGCAAGATCGGCCACGAGTACGGCACGACGACCGGCCGGGAGCGCCGCTGCGGCTGGTTCGACGCCGTCGTGGGCCGCTACGCGGTGCGCCTCAACGGCATCACCGACCTCGTCATCACCAAACTGGACGTGCTCACCGGTCTGGACACGGTGCCGATCTGTGTGGCGTACGAGATCGACGGGGTACGCCATGACGACATGCCCGCCACGCAGACCGCCTACCACCACGCCAAGCCCATCTACGAGGAGCTGCCGGGCTGGTGGGAGGACATCTCCAAGGCGCGCGCATGGGAGGACCTCCCGTCCAACGCCCGCCGCTACATCCTGCGGGTCGAGGAGCTCTGCGGCACCCGGGTGAGCGTCGTCGGCGTGGGCCCGGGCCGCGAGGAGAACGTCATCCGTACCCCCCTCTTGAGGTAATCGTGAGGTAGCGCAAGCTCAAGTCCTCCTCTGGGACTCCGATGGCCATTCGGACGGGAACACCGTCCGTTCATCGTCGAGTCCCGGGGGAGGGATCCGTGAAGCTGCCGCGTCTGTCTGTGAAGCTGCCGCGTCCGCGCCGATCCGTGGAGCGGACGGGCGAGCGCCGGCCAGGGCGGCTGGCAGGCTTTGCCCGCCGGCTCAAGCCCGGTCGCTCCGCCGGCTCGCGCCACCGCATGAGTTCGGAGAAGCGGGGCCTGCGTCTGCCGTCCGGCCTGCCGGGCCTGGGCGGGTCCGCCGTCCGTAAGGGCGCCTCGGCGCTGCGCGGCGTCAGCAATCTGCGAGGCATCAGCAAGCTGTCGCAGCTGAGTATCGGACGCCGGCTCGGCCTCGGCTTCCTGGCCGTGGTCGTGGTCATGCTGGGCGTCGCCGGCGTCGGCGTGGTCCGGGTCCAGCAGCTCGCCGACAAGCTGAGCACGATCAACGACGTCAACGCTGTCAAGGTCCAGTACGCCCTGGTGTTCAAGTCGAGCGTGCAGAACCGTTCGATCGGGCTGCGCGACGTGGTGCTCGCGCAGAGCACCATCCACGCTGAGCCGTTCGTGGAGCAGATCGAGGCGTCGGACCTCAACTACGCGAAGACCGCGAAGAAGATGTCGGACCTGTTCGACAAGCCCGGCATGGCCAACGACCGGGAGCGCGCGGCACTTGATCAGATCGCGAGCGTGGAGCGCACGACGATCCAGAGCATCAACGATGTGATCAAGATGCGTCGCTCCTCCCAGCCCGAACGGGCCTACGACATGTTGATCAACGAGGCCCGGCCGCAGTTCGTCTCGTGGCTGGCCGCGATCGACAGCTTCGTGGACCTCGAGAACGAGCTGAACGACCAGGCGTCGGCCGATGCCCGCGCCATCGCCAACGGGTTCCTGACCACGATGCTGCTCATGGGTGGCCTCGCCGCGGCGATCGCGTTCACGATCTCCTGGCTGATCACCCGCAGCATCACCCGGCCGCTCGCCGACGCGGTGACCGTCCTGGGCGCCGTCGAGGAGGGTGACCTCACCCAGCGGATCCAGGTGCGCAGCGCCGACGAGGTCGGCCGGATGGCCGTCTCGGTCAACACGGCGCTCACCTCGATCGGCTCGGTGATGTCCGGCTTCGCCCGCAGCATCAGCGGCCTGAACTCCGCCAGCGAGCGCCTGACCGCGGTGTCCGAGCAGATCGCCACGGGCGCGGAGCGTTCCTCGGCGGAGGCCGACCGGGTCGCCGCCGCGGCCGGCGACGTCTCGGCGAACGTGCAGTCCGTCGCCGCCGGCTCGGAGGAGATGGGCGCGTCCATCCGTGAGATCGCTCACAACGCCCAGGAGGCGACGCTCGTGGGCGCCCGCGCGAGGGAGGTCGTGGACAACACCACGACGACCATCGCCGAGCTGGGCGAGTCCAGCCGCATGATCGGCGACGTGGTGAAGGTGATCTCCTCGATCGCGAAGCAGACGAACCTGCTGGCCCTCAACGCCACCATCGAGGCGGCCCGGGCGGGCGACGCGGGCAAGGGCTTCGCCGTGGTCGCGACCGAGGTCAAGGACCTTGCGCAGGAGACCGCGAAGGCCACCGAGGACATCTCCCAGCGGGTCGACGCCATCCAGGCCGGCACGGCGGGCGCGGTGAGCGCGATCGCCGACGTCGCCGACGTCATCAGCCGGATGAACGACTACCAGATGACGATCGCGTCGGCCGTGGAGGAGCAGACCGCCACGACCGCCGAGATGAACCGCAGCGTCGTCGACGGCGCCACGGGCTCGGAGCAGATCGCCCGGAGCATCGACGGGGTCGCCGCGATCGCCAAGGCCACCACCGAGTCGGTCGGCGAGTCCCGCCAGGCGGTTGACGAGCTGTCCGAGATCTCCGCCGAGCTGAGGTCGCTGGTCACGCAGTTCCGGTTCTAGCGGAGATCCCCGCCGGGTCCCAAGGGCTCCGGGACCCGGCGGGGAAAGCTTGCGACTCACCCGATTCATCGAGTACGCGCACGGCCCCATAGGATCGGGTCGTGCGCGTACTCATCATCGGCTCGGGGGCGCGTGAGCACGCGCTCGCCGTGGGCCTCGCCGCCGACCCGGCGGTCACGGACCTGATCGCGGCGCCCGGCAACCCCGGCATCGGGGCGCTGGCGACGCTGCGCGACGTGGCCGCGGCCGACCCGGCGGCGGTGACCGCCCTCGCGGTCGAGGTCGCGGCCGACCTGGTCGTCATCGGGCCCGAGGTGCCGTTGGTGGCCGGCGTGGCCGACGCGGTGCGCGCCGCCGGCATCGACTGCTTCGGGCCGTCGCGGGCCGCCGCCGAGCTGGAGGGCTCCAAGGCGTTCGCCAAGGAGATCATGAGCGCCGCGAACGTGCCGACCGCCGCCTCCCGGGTGTGCGGGACTGCCGAGGAGGTCGACGCCGCGCTCGCCGAGTTCGGCGCGCCGTACGTGGTCAAGAACGACGGGCTCGCCGCCGGCAAGGGCGTCGTGGTGACCGACGACGTCGAGGTCGCGCGGGCGCACGCCGCCGACTGCGGCCGGGTCGTCATCGAGGAGTACCTGGACGGTCCCGAGGTGTCGCTGTTCGTCGTCACCGACGGGGCGACCGCGCTGCCGTTGCTGCCCGCGCAGGACTTCAAGCGCATCGGCGACGGCGACGCCGGGCCGAACACCGGCGGCATGGGCGCCTACTGCCCGCTGCCGTGGGCCCCGGGCGGCCTGGTCGACGAGGTCATGGCCACGGTGGTCGAGCCGACGCTCGCGGCGATGCGCGCGCGGGAGACCCCGTTCGCCGGCCTGCTCTACGTGGGCCTCGCCCTCACCCACCGGGGGGTACGGGTGGTGGAGTTCAACGCCCGCTTCGGCGACCCGGAGACGCAGGTGGTGCTGCCGCTGCTGGAGACGCCGTTGGGCGGCCTCCTGCGCGCGGCGGCGACCGGCACCCTGGCCGAGCACCCGCCGCTGACCTGGCGCGACGGCGCAGCGGTGACCATCGTCCTCGCGTCGGCCGGCTACCCGGGCGAGGTGCGCACCGGTGACGTGATCTCCGGCGCCGACCAGGCGGGGGTGCTGCACGCCGGCACGGCCCGCAACGCCGACGGGGCGCTGGTGTCCGCGGGTGGGCGCGTCCTGTCCTGCACCGCAGTGGGCGCCGACCTGGCGTCCGCGCGCGACGAGGCGTACTCCATCCTGGACAAGATCGAGCTCGCGGGCGGTCAGTCGCGCCGCGACATCGCCGCCGCGGCCATCGCGGGCACCGTCACCGCTGCGACGAGGTAGCCCACGGGCCCGACGGGTCCAGCGCGGACAGCACCTCCAGCAGCTCCGGCGGTTCGAGGCGGTCGGGCAGCAGGGCCAGCTCGTTCCACGCGACCCAGGCGTGCCCGCGCAGGTTGACGGGCTCGTCCTCGACGAGGCCGTCGCGGCTGATCTCGTCGGCGTGGCCGTTGACCCGCGCCAGGTAGAACAGCTCGTCGCCGATGTGGCGCTTGTTGTTCCAGACGGTGTCACGGGGGACGGCGACCGGCCGGTCGACAATGGAGGCCGGGTCGAGCCCGGTCTCCTCGGTCAGCTCGCGCCTGGCCGCCTGCAACGGCGACTCGCCGGGCTCGATGCCGCCGCCGGGCGGCTCCCACAGCAGTGCGCCGTCGTGCGGGTCGCACCAGTTCAACAGCAGGACGCGGCTGCGCTTGTCGACGCAGACCACCCGGACCGCGGGACGCGGGTCAGCGATCTCCACGGTTCTGACGCTAGATACGCGACGCGGCGGCGGCAAGGCGCCGCCGCCGCGTTCTCAGTCGTTGGTCACCCCTTCGGGAGCGCGAACAGCTCCGCGAGGCGGCCGGCGAGCATGATGTCGCCCTTGGCCTTCAGCTTGCCGGTCATGAACATCATCGTGGGGTTGCCCGCGCCCGCGATGAGCTTGAGGAACTCGGGGCCGGCGAGGGTGATCTCGACCTTCGGGTCGGCCTGCGCGCCCTCGGCGACGGAGCACGCGCCGTCGGCGATGTTCACCTGGTAGACGTCGGCGCCGCCGTCGGGCCGGCCGGTGATGTTCCACTGGATCACGGCGTTGGTGTTGCCGGCCTTGTCCGGGCGGAACTGGGCGGGCATCCGGCTGAAGATCTCGGCCAGGATCTTGCCCCGGCTCTCGCCGCTCATCACCTCGTTCAGCTGCGAGCCCGACGCCGACCGGATCAGCTCGCTGAATCGCTGCGGGTCGACCGATGAGAGGTCGGAGATGTTGAAGTCGGCCATGGCTCCTCCGTCGCTTCCATTAGTTACTCGTGAGTAAACATACCGGGGGTTGTCACGCCCCCACCAAGGACTGCCCGCATACCCGTACCACGGTGCCCGTGACACCGCCCGACGCCGGGGCGGCGAGCCACGCGACCGTTTCCGCCACATCCACCGGCAGACCGGCCTGCGCCAGGCTGTTCATCCGGCGGGCCGCCTCCCGCACCATGGCCGGCATGGCCGCCGTCATCGCCGTCTCGATCACGCCCGGCGCCACCGCATTGACCGTGATGCCGCTCCCGGCCAGCAGCGGCGCCCACGCGCGGACCAGACCGATCACGCCCGCCTTGCTCGCGGCGTAGTTCGTCTGCCCCCGGTTGCCCGCGATGCCGGCGATCGACGCGACGCCGATGACCCGACCGCCCGTACGCAGCAGCTTCTCGTCGAGCAGCGCCCGGGTCACCCGCTCCGGCGCGGTCAGGTTCACCGCGATCACCCGGTCCCACTCCTCAGCCGTCATCCGGCCCAGGGTGCGGTCGCGGGTGATGCCCGCGTTGTGCACCACGATGTCCACGCCGTCGTGCCGGGCCGCCAGCAGATCGTTGATCCGCTCGGGGGCGTCGGCGGCCGACAGGTCCACCTGGACCGCCTCGCCCGCTATCGCGTTCGCGACCGCCGCCAGGTCGTCGCCGGCCGCCGGGATGTCCAGGCACACCACGCGGGCCCCGTCGCGGGCCAGCACCCGGGCCGTGGCCTCGCCGATGCCGCGCGCCGCGCCGGTCACCAGCGCCACCCGGCCGGCCAGCGGTCGCGCCCAGTCGGGCGGCGTCGGCGCGCTGCCCGGGCCCACGTCGATGACCTGCCCCGACACGTACGCCGAGCGGCCCGAGAGCAGGAAACGCAGGGTCGACGCCAGGTTGCCCTCGGCGCCGGGGGCGACGCGGACCAGCTGGGCCGTGCCGCCCCTGCCGAGCTCCTTGCCGAGCGAGCGGACGAAGCCCTCCAGCGCCTGCCGCGTCGCGGCCGTCGCCGGGTCGGCGTCCGGTGGGGCGCCCAGGACGATCACGCGGCCGCTGGGGGTCAACGACCGGACGGTCGGGTGCAGGGCCGCGTACAGGGCCGTCAGGTCGGCGGGCGTGGCCAGGTCCGTCGCGTCGTACACGATGCCGGACAGGCGGGCGCCGGTCGCCGCCGTCAGCACCTCCACGTCCGCGCCGGCGAGCACGTCGTGGACGCGCTGCGTCGCGCGGCCCGCCCCGGTCAGCAGGACCGGGCCGGTGACCAGCGGATCGCCGGGCGTGTACCGGCGCAGCGTGGCCGGCTGCGGCAGCCCCAGCCGCTTCACCAGCCCGCGCCCGAACCCGGAGTTCGCGAAGTCCCGATACCGGTCGGTCATGTCGCCGCCCCGCTGCGCGAGGCGTCGCCACGACCTACCCGGCGCCTCATGATGCCCTCGCCTCGATCGGCCATGGCTCAACCCTAGAGTGCCGTTCCGTCCCTCTACTGTGAGTCCATGGAGGTACGTCGGGTCGCCGTGCTCGGTGGCAACCGCATCCCGTTCGCCCGGGCCGGCGGGCCGTACGCCGGGGTCAGCAACGCCGAGCTGCTCACGGCCGCGCTCGACGGGCTCGTCGCCCGGTTCGGGCTGGCCGGCGAGCGGCTCGGGGAGGTGGTCGCCGGGGCCGTGCTCAAGCACTCCCGCGACTTCAACCTCACCCGCGAGTGCGTGCTCGGCACCGCGCTCGACCCGCACACCCCCGCGTACGACCTGCAGATGGCCTGCGGCACCGGGCTGGCCGCCGTCATCGCCGTCGCCAACAAGATCGCGCTGGGGCAGCTCGAGGTCGGCATCGCCGGCGGCGTCGACAGCGCCTCCGACGCCCCGCTCGCCGTCAACGAGGGCCTGCGCCGGCGACTGCTCGAGCTCAACCGCGCCCGCGGCCTCGGCGACCGCGTCCGCGCGCTGGCCCGGATCAACCCGGTGGCCGGGTTCCGGCCCGAGGCGCCCCGCAACGCCGAACCCCGCACCGGCCTGTCCATGGGCGAGCACGCCGCCATAACCGCCCGGGAGTACGGCGTAACGCGCGCGGCCCAGGACGAACTCGCGTTGGCGTCGCACCAGCGCCTCGCCGCGGCGTACTCGGAAGGGTTCTTTGATGATCTAATTTCGCCGTTCCGGGGGCTGGACCGGGACCAGAACCTGCGGCCCGACACGACGCTCGCGCGGCTCGGCGCGCTGCGGCCCGTGTTCGGGCTGTCCGAACCCGCGACCGCGACCATGACGGCCGGGAACTCGTCGGCGCTCACCGACGGGGCGTCGGCCGTGCTGCTGGCCAGCGAGGAGTGGGCCGCGGCCCGGTCCCTGCCGGTGCTCGCCTGGTTCACCCTGTCGCAGACCGCCGCCGTCGACTACGTGGGCGGGGAAGGGCTGCTCATGGCGCCCGTCGACGCCGTGCCGGCGCTGCTGTCACGCGCCGGGCTCGGGTTCGCGGACATCGACCTGTTCGAGGTGCACGAGGCGTTCGCGTCGCAGGTGCTCGCCACGCTCGCCGCCTGGGAGGCGCGCGGGCTCGGGACGGTGGACCGCTCGGCGTTGAATGTGGTCGGGTCATCGTTGGCCACCGGGCACCCGTTCGCGGCGACCGGCGGGCGGATCGTGGCCACGCTGGCGAAGCTGCTCGCTCGTCGTGGCGGCGGTCGCGGACTCATCTCGATCTGCGCGGCCGGCGGGCAGGGCGTTGTCGCGCTCATGGAGAGCGCCGAATAAGCAGGTTGAGGCGGTGCGGGGCCGGATGACAGGCTGGCCGACATGCCCCCGGACCGCCCCTCGCTGCTGGCTCCCCTGCGCCACCGGCCGTTCCTGTTCCTGGCCCTCGGCCGCTTCGTCACGATGTTCGGCAACGCGATCGCGCCGATCGCGCTGGCGTTCGCCGTCCTCGACCTGACCGGCAGCGTCTCCGACCTCGGCCTCGTCGTCGCCGCGAGATCGCTGACCAACGTGGTGTTCCTGCTCTTCGGCGGGGTTGTCGCCGACCGGCTGCCGCGCCAGTTCGTGATGGTGGCGGCCAGCATCCTCGCGGCGGTCAGCCAGGGCCTCGTCGCCGCGCTGGTGCTCACGTCGTCGGCGACCGTGGCGCTGCTCGCGGGGCTCGGCGTCGTCAACGGGTTCGCGTCGGCGTTCTCCTTCCCGGCCTCGAGCGCGCTGCTGGCCCAGACGGTGCCGGAGGGGAGCCGCCAGCAGGCCAACGCGCTCAACCGGCTCGGCATCAACACGGGCATGATCGCCGGCGCGTCGGCCGGCGGAGCGCTGATCGCGGTGGTCGGCCCCGGGTGGGGTCTGGCGCTCGACGCGGCGACGTTCGTGGTGGCGGCCGTGGCGTTCGCCCTCATCCGCGTCCCGAGCGTACGGGCGGCGGCCTCGTCGTCCAACACGCTGGCTGACCTGCGCGACGGCTGGCGTGAGTTCACCGCCCGCGCCTGGGTGTGGGTGATCGTGCTCGCGTTCTGCTTCGTCAACGCCGCCGTGGTGGGCGGCAAGGCGGTGCTCGGACCCGCCGTGGCCGACGACACCATCGGGCGGCAGGCGTGGGGCCTGGTGCTGGCCACCCAGACCGTCGGGATGGTGATCGGCGGGATCGTGGCCATGCGCCTGCGGATCCGCCGCTTTCTGCTGTTCGGGACGCTGTTCGTCGCGGCCGACGTGCCGTTCCTCGTGTTCCTCGGCGTCGCGCCGACCGTGCCGGTCCTGCTCGTGTGCGCGCTGCTGTCGGGCTTCGGCTTCGAACAGTTCGGCGTCGCCTGGGAGACCGCGCTCCAGGACCACATCCCGCCCGACCGGCTCGCCCGGGTGTACTCGTACGACGCGCTGGGATCCTTCGTGGCCATCCCGCTCGGCGAGGTCGCCGCCGGACCGGTCGCGCACGCTGTCGGCGTCGGCCCGGCACTGGTCGGCGCCGCCGGGATCGTCCTGGTCGCGACGATCGCCGCGATCCTCAACCGCTCGGTACGCACTCTCCGGCACAACCCACGCCGGCCGGCCGAGGAGGCCGCCCCGGCAACCACGGCGGCCTGACCCGGCCTGTCCGACGGCCCGGCGCGCCGGCATGCCCGCCCCGCGCCGCGCCGCCAAGGGCGACCTTTTGGTGGGACGTGCGACTGCGCTCTCGCCACATGTGCACAGATGGCGAGGGTGCGAGGCCCGGACCTCGCCAATTGTGCACAGTTGGTGGGCGTGACGCGTCGCGCTCCCGCCAGAAGCGCACATGTGACCGCCCCGCGACGCGCTCCTGTAGGTGCGCGCATGTGTGAGAGCGCCGCGACGCGCTCGCAGCCAGGTGCGCGCATATGGTGAGAGCTGCGCCCACGTGGGCGCTGCTGGCGAGCGGTGCCCTGACGCGCTCCGCCCGGGAGCGGTGGAGTCGCACTGCTCGACTCGCGTGCCGCGTGGGTGCGGGAGAGGCGGTCGGCGGGGTGCGGGAGAATGGCGGGGTGATCCCCAATGTGCTCGCCGGTCGGTATGCCTCCGCGGAACTCAACAACATCTGGTCGCCCGAGGAGAAGGTGCGCGCCGAGCGGCGGTTGTGGCTCGCCGTGCTGCGGGCGCAGCGGTCACTGGGCGTGGCCGTTCCGGACGGCGTGATCGAGGCCTACGAGGGCGTACTCGAGAATGTTGATCTTGGGTCTATCGCGCGGCGGGAGCGGGTCACGCGGCATGACGTCAAGGCGCGGATCGAGGAGTTCTCCGCGCTGGCGGGGCACGAGCACATCCACAAGGGGATGACCTCGCGGGACCTGACCGAGAACGTCGAGCAGCTGCAGATCCGCGCGTCGCTGGAGCTGATCCGGGACCGGGTGGTCGCCACGCTGGCGCGGCTCGCGGCGCGGGCGTTGGAGTTCGACGAGCTGGTCATGGTCGGGCGGTCGCACAACGTGCCGGCGCAGGCGACCACGCTGGGCAAGCGCTTCGCGACGGCGGCTGAGGAACTTCTTTTCGCGTACGAGCGCCTCGCGTCGCTGCTGGAGCGCTACCCGCTGCGCGGGATCAAGGGGCCGGTGGGCACGGCGGCCGACCAGTTGGACCTGCTCGACGGGTCGGCGTCGGCGCTGGCGACGCTGGAGGCGGAGGTCGCCCGTCACCTCGGGTTCGCCCGGGTGCTCGACAGCGTCGGCCAGGTGTACCCGCGCTCTCTTGATCTTGACGTCGTGTCGGCGTTGGCGCAGGTCGTGGCGGGGCCGTCGTCGCTGGCGCTGACGATCCGGCTGATGGCGGGACAGGAGCTGGCGACCGAGGGCTTCCGGCCCGGGCAGGTCGGCTCGTCGGCGATGCCGCACAAGATGAACACCCGCTCGTGCGAGCGCGTGAACGGGCTCGCCGTGGTCGTGCGCGGGTACCTGTCGATGGTCGGCGAGCTGTCCGGCGACCAGTGGAACGAGGGCGACGTGTCGTGCTCGGTCGTGCGCCGGGTGGCGCTGCCGGACGCGTTCTTCGCGACCGACGGGCTGTTCGCGACATTCCTGACCGTTCTGGACGACTTCGGGGCGTACCCGGCGGTGGTCTCGCGTGAGCTTGATCGCTACCTGCCCTTCCTGGCCACCACCAAGATCCTGGTCGGCGCCGTGCGGCGCGGGGTCGGGCGTGAGGTCGCGCACGAGGTGATCAAGGAGCACGCGGTCGCCGTGGCGCTGGCCATGCGCGAGAAGGGTGCCCCGGACAACGACCTGTTCGACCGGCTGGCCGCCGACTCCCGGCTCGGCCTCACCCGCTCCGAGATCGACGGGCTCATCGCCGACCGGTTCGGCTTCGTGGGCGCCGCGTCCGCACAGGTGGCCGCCGTGGCCGGGCGGGTCGCCGCCGTGGTCGCCCTGCACCCAGTTGCGGCGGCCTATGCGCCCGAGCCGATCCTCTAACCCCCAAACGCCGCATTCTCGGTGCTAAAGGTCGACCGAAACCGCAGGTCGCCATGCGGGTAAGCTGTGCTCGCCCAGTGCCAAGTCGACTCAGGAGTGCCCGTGGCTCGCGTCGTGGTTGACGTCATGCTCAAGCCCGAGATCCTGGACCCCCAAGGCCAGGCTGTCGCGAACGCCCTGCCCCGCCTCGGCGTGGCCGGGGTGGAATCTGTCCGCATTGGCAAGCGGATTGAGATCGACTTCACCGGCGAAGCCGACCTCGACAAGGCCCAGGAGATCGCTGACAAGCTCCTGGCCAACCCCGTGATCGAGGATTTCTCCATCCGGATCGAGGAGTCTGAGGCGTGACCGCCGCGATCGGCGTCGTCACCTTCCCGGGCTCGCTCGACGACGGCGACGCGTGCCGCGCCGCCTACCTCGCCGGCGCCCGCGTCCTGCGGCTCTGGCACGCCGACCCCGACCTGCACGGCGTCGACGCCGTGATCCTGCCGGGCGGCTTCTCCTACGGCGACTACCTGCGGTGCGGCGCCATCGCCCGGTTCGCGCCGGTCATGGAGTCGATCATCGACGCGGCAAAGGGCGGCATGCCCGTCCTCGGCATCTGCAACGGCTTCCAGATCCTCTGCGAGGCCCACCTGCTGCCCGGCGCCCTGACCCGCAACAGCCACCTGCACTTCCGCAACCGCGACCAGGTGCTGCGCGTCGAGTCCACCGGCACGGCCTGGACCGGCGGGTTCTCGCCGGGTCAGGAGATCGTGATCCCGGTCAAGAACGGTGAGGGGCGCTACGTCGCGGACGCGGCCACCCTCGACAAGCTCGACGCCGAGGGCCTGGTCGTGGCCCGGTACGTGGACGGCAACCCCAACGGGTCCCAGCGGAGCATCGCCGCCATCCGCAACCCCGACGGCAACGTGGTCGGCATCATGCCGCACCCCGAGCACGCCGTCGAGGCGCTCACCGGACCCTCCACCGACGGGCTCGGGTTCTTCAGCTCCGTCCTCCGCCACCTTGCCGCGTACGAGAGGGTGACGACGCCATGACGACCTCCGCCTTCGTGGGGCCGCCCGCCACGAGCGGCACGCCGTTCGACGGCCCGGACACCGTCGACTGGGCCGCCGCCACCCCGGACGCCCCGCAGCCGCACGCCGAGCTCGGCCTCGCCGACGACGAGTACGAGCGGATCCGGCAGATCCTCGGCCGCCGGCCCACCCAGTCCGAGCTCGCCATGTACTCGATCATGTGGAGCGAGCACTGCTCCTACAAGTCGAGCAAGGTGCACCTGCGGCAGTTCGGTGAGAAGGCGCCGCACTCCGACCGGCTGCTCGCCGGCATCGGCGAGAACGCCGGCGTCGTGCGCATCTCCGACCAGGTCGCGGTGACCTTCAAGGTCGAGTCGCACAACCACCCGAGCTTCGTCGAGCCGTACCAGGGCGCGGCGACCGGCGTCGGCGGCATCGTCCGCGACATCCTCGCCATGGGCGCCCGCCCGATCGCCGTGATGGACCCGCTGCGCTTCGGCGCGGCCGACCACCCCGACACCGCCCGGGTCCTGCCCGGCGTCGTCGGCGGCGTCGGCGGCTACGGCAACTGCCTGGGCCTGCCCAACATCGGCGGCGAGCTGGTCTTCGACCCGTGCTACCAGGGCAACCCGCTGCTCAACGCGCTCTGCGTGGGCGTGCTGCCCGTCGACCGGCTGCAGAACAAGGCCGCCGCCGGCCCCGGCAACGTCGTGGTGCTCATCGGCGCCAAGACCGGCCGCGACGGCATCGGCGGCGTGTCCGTGCTCGCCAGCGCCACCTTCGACAGCGGCAGCGAGGCGCGTCGCCCGTCCGTGCAGGTCGGCGACCCGTTCACCGAGAAGCTGCTCATCGAGGCGTGCCTGGAGATCTACGACGCCGGGCTGGTCGTCGGCATCCAGGACCTCGGCGGCGCCGGCCTCACCTGCGCGCTCACCGAGACGTCGGCCGCCGCCGGTACGGGCATGGTCGTCGACCTCGAGCGGGTGCCGCTGCGCGAGGCGTCGATGGACCCGCACGAGGTACTCGCCTCCGAGTCGCAGGAGCGCATGCTCCTGATCGTCGAGCCCGCCAAGCTCAACGCGGTGCTCGCCATCTGCGCCAAGTGGGGCGTGCTGGCCACCGCGATCGGGCAGGTCACCCCGCCCGAGAACGGCGTGCCCGGCCGGCTGATCGTGAACTGGAAGGGCCAGACGGTCGTCGACGTGCCGCCCGGCAGCCTCGCCGACGACGGCCCGGTCTACGCCCGCCCGATGCGCGAGCCCAACGACCGCTGGCTGCTGCAGGCCGATCGCGCCGAGACGCTGCCCCGGCCCGCCGACAGCGAACTGCGCGACACGCTGCTGCGCCTGCTCGCCTCGCCGAACCTGTGCGACAAGAGCTGGGTCACCGAGCAGTACGACCGGTACGTGCTCGGCAACACCGTGCTCGCGCAGCCGGAGGACGCCGGCGTGCTGCGTATCGACCCGCAGTCAGGGCTCGGCATCGCGCTGTCGGTCGACGGCAACGGCCGGTACACCCGGCTCGACCCGTACCAGGGGGCCAGGCTCGCGCTGGCCGAGGCGTTCCGCAACGTGGCGGCCACCGGCGCGACCCCCGTCGCGGTCACCAACTGCCTCAACTTCGGCTCGCCGGAGGACCCGGGCGTCATGTGGCAGTTCGCCGAGGCCGTGCGCGGTCTCGCGGACGGCTGCCTGGAGCTGGGCATCCCGGTGACCGGCGGCAACGTCAGCTTCTACAACCAGACCGGCACCGTGCCGATCAACCCGACCCCGATCGTGGGCGTCCTGGGCGTCCTCGACAACGTGGCCGAGCGGATCCCGATGGGCTTCGCCAACCGCGGCGACACGATCATCCTGCTCGGCGACACCCGCGACGAGCTGTCCGGGTCCGAGTGGGCCAACGTCGTGCACAACCACCTCGGCGGGCACCCGCCGGTCGTGGACCTCGACGGGGAGCGCCGCCTCGCGGCGGTCATCGCGAACGCCCGGCTCACCTCGGCCCACGACCTGTCCGAGGGCGGCCTCGCCCAGGCGCTCGCCGAGTCGTGCCTGCGCAAGGGCATCGGCGCGCGGGTCGAGCTGCTCTCGGGCCAGAGCGCCTTCGTGCAGCTGTTCAGCGAGTCGGCGGGCCGGATCCTGGTGAGCGTGCCGGCCGGCGCCGAGGACGACCTGCTGGCCCTGGCCTCGGCGCACGGCGTCCCGGCCACCCCGCTGGGTACGGTCGGCGGCACCGGGCTGGTCGTCGACGGGCTGTTCGACATCCCGCTCGACGAGCTGCGCGAGGCGTACACGTCGACGCTGCCGGACCTGTTCGGTCGCGGCGAGCAGACGGAGCCGGACTACGTGCCCCCGCCGCCGGTCGTCGCGACGCCGGCGGAGCCGGAGCCCGTGGCGGTCGCGCCGGTCGACGCGGAGGTCGTTCCCGAGCCCCACGTCGCCCGCCCGGCAGACCTCGGCGGGCCGCCGCCCGCCGCCGCGACCCCGCCCGCCGCGTCCCCGCCGCCGGCGGCTCCCGCCGCGGAGGGCGCCACGGACGAGTGACGGACTGACTGTCCACAACGAAATATGAAACCGGCGCGATTATTCTGATCGCGCCGGTTTCGTTTTGTTATTTCACGCTTTCACCGCACCCTTCACACATTCCCCCGATCTCGGCCGATGCGCCGAACGGTTGATGTCTTGAGAGGGGGCACGACCGTGAACAGACCACGTACGGCCGTCCTCGTACTGGCAGTGGCCTCGGCGCTCGTCGTCCCGGGCACCGCGCACGCGGACGTGGCCATCGCGATGGAACGGAACTACCGCAGCGGCCTGTGCGTCGGCCCGGCCGGTGGCAGCCCCGACAACAACGCGCGGATCGTGCAGTACTACTGCGACGCGCACCCGACCCGGTTCTGGCGCTACACCACGTCGAACGACAACAACGACGTGTTCTGGCTCGTCAACGACGGGACCGGCAAGTGCCTCACGCCGGCCGGCGGCAGCAGCGAGCAATCCACCGAGGTCGTCCAGTTCGAGTGCGACGATGACCCGTCCCGCCGGTGGACCCGGCACTGGATCGCGGACAACCGGTATCAACTGGTGAACTCCGACAGCGGCCTGTGCCTGAGCACTGACGGCGAGAGCATGCGTCTCAACGGCCGTATCGTGCTCTACCGCTGCGACGACCATCTGTCCCGGCAGTGGGTCCGCTACGCCGACAACGACCCGGACGCCGGAAACAACGGCGGCCAGGGCGGCAACGGCGACCAGGGCAACGGGGACCAGCCCGACAACGGCGACCAGGGCAACGGCGACTGGGGCGACAACGGCGACCCGGGCGACGGTTGGCACGACGATCAGGGCGATGTGCCCGATGGCGACCACGGGGACGACAACGGCGACCAGGGCGACGATCGCGACGTCGGCCTGGTTCCGGGCTGACGGTCCGGCGATTCCCGGCGCGTAGGACCGTCAGAACGGCGAAGCCGGCACGACGTGATCGTCGTGCCGGCTTCGGATGTTCCTACCGGGTCAGTCCTCGAGCCAGTCGAGGCGCCGGTCGCCCTGCGGCGGCCGGGAGCCGTGCCGCGGCTGGTTGCCGCCGTACTGGTCGTAGCCGTAGTCGTTGGGCTGCTGCTGCGCCGGAGGCTGCTGCGTCGGGTAGTCGTAGCCGCCCTGCTGGCCGTAGGCGTCGCCGCCGCGGTAGCCCTGCTGGCCACCGGCGTAGCTGTCCTGGCCACCGGGGTACCGGCTGTAGGCCGAGTCGTCGCCGTAGCTCGGCTCGGGCGTGGTGGGCTGCTGCGGGGCCTGGTAGCCGCCGTAACCGCCGCCCTGGTCGTAGCCGCCGCCGGACGAGGGCCGCGCGGCCGGGGAGCCGTAACCGCCGCCGCTGTAGCCGCCGGCCGGCGAGTATTCGCCGGTCGGGGCGCCACCGGACTGGTCGCCGTAGCCGGGTCGGCCGTAGCCGCCGGCGGGGGCGCCGTAGCCGGGCTGCTGAGGGCCGCCCTGGCCGTAGCCCTGCTGGGACTGCGGGTAGCCGCCCGGGGCCTGGGCGCCGTAGCCGCCCTGGCCACCCTGCGCCGGGCGGACCGGCGAGGCGTACGGGTCGTTCTGGTCGGTGGGCACGCGGCCGTGCATCATGGTCGGCGCGTCGGCCAGGCCGGGCCCGGGCGCGCCCATGGGCGAGCGCGGCATGTCGGCCAGCGGCGACCGGGTGATCATCGTGGCGTCGTTGCGGGCGCCCACCGGCTCGGGCCGGCGCATCACGGAGGTCGGCTCGGCCGCGTTGGCGCGCCGTGGGCCGCCCGGGCCGGGGCGCGGGTTGCCGACGCGCGGCGGCGGGCCGCCGGGACGACCGCCGCGCGGCTTGATCGCGGTGCCGTCGTGCTCCTCTTCCGCGTCGTCGCCCTTGCGGCGCATGAACAGCAGGACGATCGCGCCGATGCCGAGCAGCACGAGCACGCCACCGATGGCGATGAGGACCCAGGACAGGCCGCCACCCTCGTCGTTGCCGGGCGCGCTGGCGTTCGAGATGTCACCCGCGCCGGGCTCAGCGCTGGCCTCGTCGGACGGCAGCGGGTTGTCGGTCGCCGCGATAGAGGGAGTCGCTGTCGACGGCGGACCCTCCATCGTCATCTGGACGGTGACCGCCTGACCGGCCACACCCGTGGGCCCCTTCGTCCCCTGCTCCCAGCCGCTCTTCTCGGCCAGCAGCGACAGGATGCCGGGCAGGATGGGCTTGTCGGTGGTGGAGGTGAAGGAGAAGCGACCCTTGCTGTCGGTCGCGGTCTCCCACGTCGTCTGTGCCGAATCCTGCAGATAGACCTTGGCTCCGGAGACCGGCTCACCAGTCGTCTTGTTCGTGATGGTGCCGGACACCTTGGGAACCGACGGAACCTGGTCAGGACCGGTGATAGTGAGGTCCACGGTCTGCGACGTCGACTCACCGGCCACCGAGGCGGTGATCTCGATCTGGCCGCTCTTCGTCTGGCCGGGACTGAGGTTGCCGGCCTTGATCGTGGCGACGAAGTTGCCCGACGTGGAGCCGTTGGCGATCGCCTGCGTGAAGCTGCACTTGCCGCTGCAGGTCGCGCCGTCCGGCGTCTTGACCTTGATGGTCACCGACTGCGAGTCGGTCGGCGCGTTGTTGTTATTCGTGACCGTGTACGTCAGAGTGGCGGTCTCACCGGACCGCAGTGACGCGTTCGAGAAGTTCACGATGTTGATGGCCGGCTCCATCGGATCAGCGAGGGCCGGTGAGGCGGAGCCGAGCAGGGCGGCGGCAGCGGCCACCGCCATAATGCTGGCGCGGATGATCCACGCTTGTCGGTGCGTATTCACACCTACCGCCCCTCCCGATCTTCGGCCGCGCACGACCCGCTCCCCAAAAGAGCACCGCAGGCAACTATGCCCTGTCCGGTCACCCTCCCGCGACCCAGACCTGCCGCCGGTGACCCACGACTCGGGTCGTATCGTCCCGACGTGTCCGAACGTCAGGTCAATTGGGCCGCCGTGCCCGCCGTACTCGCAGATCTTGAGGTTGACCGGGAACCGGTGCGCGACGTCCTCCGTGATGCGGTCCGTGCCTTGTTGTGGGGCCTGTCCCGGCAGGCGCCCGGCCGTTCGGTGGAGTTGCGGGTTCCTCCTTATGGCGCGATTCAGTGCGTCGAGGGTCCGCGGCATACGCGCGGCACGCCGCCCAATGTCATTGAGACCGATCCGATCACTTTTGTGAAATTAGCCACCGGCATTCTCAGCTGGGCGGACGCGGTCGCGGAGAACAAGGTCATCAAGAGCGGTATCCGGGCTGACCTGAGCGGGTATCTCCCGTGTTGGCCAGAGAAACCCTAAAAATGCGGTGAGTACGGGGCGGAACAACACGCTCGGCGCTTGACCGACTACCCAAAGCACAGGGATGATGGCGGTCCGTTATCCACGCAGGCTCGCGTAGACTGATGCGCACAACGGGGGTGACCCCGATGGATGACCCCCAACGCCCCATGTGACGAGGAGCGGCAAAGGTGCCCCGAGGCGACGGCAAGCTGAGCCATGACCTCGATCCACTCAGGCCAGGCCCGCAGGATGCCTGTGGGGTCTTCGGCGTGTGGGCCCCCGGCGAAGAGGTCGCCAAGCTGACCTACTTCGGGCTCTACGCCCTGCAGCACCGGGGCCAGGAGGCCGCCGGCATCGCCGTCTCCGACGGCCGGTCGGTCGTCGTCTACAAGGACCTCGGCCTCGTGTCCCAGGTCTTCGACGAGGCCACCCTGTCCAGCCTGCGCGGCCACATCGCGATCGGTCACACGCGCTACTCCACGACCGGCGCCTCGACCTGGGAGAACGCCCAGCCGACGCTGCGCGCCACGCCCGTCGGCGGGTCGGACAGCCGCGGCGGCACCACGATCGCGCTGGCCCACAACGGCAACCTGGTGAACACGGCCGAGTTGTTCCGCCGCGCGGCGGGCCTCGACCTCGACCCGGGCGCCACCTCCGACACCGGCCTCGTGACCAGCCTGCTGGCCGCCCAGCCCGACGTCTCCGTCGAGCAGGCCGCACTGGAGATCCTGCCCACGGTCCGCGGCGCGTTCAGCTTCGTCTTCATGGACGAGGAGACGCTGTACGCGGCACGCGACGCGCAGGGCGTGCGCCCGCTCGTCCTCGGCCGCCTGGAGCGCGGCTGGGTCGTCGCGAGCGAGACGGCGGCGCTGGACACGGTCGGCGCGAGCTTCGTGCGCGAGGTCGAGCCGGGCGAGCTCATCGCGATCGACGAGCACGGGCTGCGGTCGAGCCGCTGGGCCACGCCCGAGCCCAAGGGCTGCCTTTTCGAGTACGTGTACCTGGCGCGTCCCGACACGACGATCGCCGGCCGCAACGTCTACTCGGCGCGCGTCCAGGTGGGCCGCACGCTGTCCAAGGAGCACCCGGCCGAGGCCGACCTGGTGATCGGCGTGCCCGAGTCGGGCATCCCCGCCGCCATCGGCTACGCCGAGGCCTCCGGCATCCCGTACAGCGCCGGTCTGACGAAGAACGCGTACGTGGGCCGCACCTTCATCCAGCCCAGCCAGACCATCCGTCAGCTGGGCATCCGGCTCAAGCTCAACCCGCTGCGGGACGTGATCCGGGGCAAGCGGATCGTCGTCGTCGACGACTCGATCGTGCGCGGCAACACCCAGCGCGCCCAGGTGCGGATGCTGCGCGAGGCGGGCGCGATCGAGGTGCACGTGCGCATCTCGTCCCCGCCGGTGAAGTGGCCGTGCTTCTACGGCATCGACTTCGCCACCCGCGCGGAGCTGCTGGCCAATGGTCTCGACGTGGAGGGCATCCGCCGGTCCATCGGCGCCGACTCGCTCGGCTACGTCTCGCTCGACGGTCTGATCGCGGCCACCGAGCAGCCCAAGTCCCGGCTCTGCCGGGCCTGTTTCGACGGTGTCTACCCGATCCCGCTGCCCGATGACGATCTCATCGGGAAGCACCTGCTGGAGACCGTTCCGCGGCGCTCCGCGGACACCGGCGCGGTCTCTCTGGCGGACGGCCCGTTGGCCGCCAGCCCGGGCGGCGAGGGCGCGCTTCTGCGCCCCTGAGACTCACTCAAGGTCCACAACGCACCACAAGGGGAGTACCGTGACGCACGTGACTGAGCGCTCGGACGCCGGCAACGCAGCCGGTCGCGCCGCTGGCAATGGCCGTCGGGGCCATGACGGCGACGGCAACCGTCGTCCCCGGACGGTGACGTACGCCGAGGCAGGCGTGTCCATCCACGCCGGCGAGCAGGCGGTGGAGCTGCTCAAGTCGAAGGTGCACCGCACGATGCGCCCCGAGGTGCTCGGCGACATCGGCGGCTTCGCGGGCCTGTTCCGCCTGGACACTAAGAAGTACCAGAACCCGATCCTGGCCTCGTCGACCGACGGCGTCGGCACGAAGCTCGTGATCGCCCAGGCGCTCGACATCCACGACACGGTCGGCATCGACCTGGTCGCGATGGTCGTGGACGACCTGGTGGCGTGCGGCGCCGAGCCGCTGTTCCTGCTCGACTACATCGCCTGCGGCGAGGTCGTGCCGGAGAAGGTCGCCGAGATCGGCGCCGGCATCGCCGACGGCTGCCGGTACGCGGGCTGCGCCCTGCTGGGCGGCGAGACGGCCGAGCACCCGGGTGTGCTCCGCCCGGATGAGTACGACCTGAGCGCCACGGGCGTCGGCGTCGTGGAGGAGGACCAGATCCTCGGCCGCGACCGCGTCGAGGTCGGCGACGTCGTCATCGCCATGGGCTCCTCCGGCCTGCACTCGAACGGCTACTCGCTGGTCCGGCACGTGCTGCTCGGCATGGCCCGGCTGCGCCTGGACACGGTCGTCGAGGAGTTCGGCCACCAGCGCACGCTCGGCGAGGAGCTGCTCACCCCCACCAAGATCTACGCCCGGGACTGCCTGGACCTCATCAAGGAGACCGAGGTCCGCGCGCTGGCCCACATCACCGGCGGCGGCATCGCGGGCAACCTGGTCCGGGTCCTGCCGGACAACGTCGACGCGATCGTCGACCGCGCCACCTGGCGCCCGCAGCCCATCTTCGACCTCGTGCAGACGCGCGGCCGCATCGACCAGGCCGAGATGGAGACCACGTTCAACATGGGCGTGGGCATGATGACGATCGTCTCCGCCGCCGACCACGAGCGGGCCCTCGCGTTCCTGCGCGGGCGCGGCCTTGAGGCGTGGGCTGTCGGCGAGGTGGTCGAGGGCACCGGCGAGGTGCAAATGATCGGATCTCACACTCGCGGCTGACCGTCCGGCGATTTGGCCGGGTGAGGGACTTATCCGATTCGCATGCAGGGCTTAGCCTGAAACGACACGCCCCCAGTCCGCCGCGTTGTCGGCGCAGCGTCGCGCTCTCCGCGCCCGGACTCTGGTTGCGGGGAGGGGTCCGTGTCGCAGGAGTGGAGCGGCATGCGCGGCATCGCCGCGGTCCCTGGTTACGTGGTCATGCAGCCCACCACGCTTTGTAACCTCGACTGTTCCTACTGTTATCTGCCTTTGCGGGCGCAGCGGCGTCCGATGAGCGTGGCGGTCGCCGAAGCGGTGGCCGCCACGGTCAATCTCTGGGCCCGCGACAACGACCGCTTCTCGGTCGTCTGGCACGGTGGCGAGCCGCTCGCCGCCGGCCGGGAGCAGCTCGCCCGGCTGATGGCGCCCTTCGCGGGCGTCGAGCATCACGTGCAGACGAACGCCACGCTCATCGACGACGCGTGGTGTGAGTTCTTCGGCGATCACGAGATGCGGGTGAGCGTGAGCCTGGACGGGCCGGAGGCGCGTAACGGCGACCGCGTCGACCGGGCTGGCCAACCGGCGTACCAGAAAATCATGAAGGGCATCGAAGCGCTTCGCCGGCACGGGCTGCCGTTCTCGGCGCTCGCGGTGGTGACCGACCCGCGGCCCGGCATGGCCGCGGAGCTCTACGCGTACTTCCTTGAGCTCGGGTGCGACGTGCTCGGCGTCAACATCGAGGAGCGCGAGGGGGTCAACCACCGGCCGAACGCGCACGGCTCGGACGAGGTCCGGGCGTTCTGGGCGGAGCTGGTCGGGGCGTGGCGGCGCGCGCCCCGCATCCATGTCCGCGAGATCGAGTGGACCCTGCGGTACGCGGCAGCGGAGCTGAACGGCACCGCCGACGCGATCCTGCCGCGGGAGCTCGACCCGATCCCCACGGTGGCCTACGACGGGTCCGTGGTGCTGCTCTCACCCGAGCTGGCGGGCTTCCACGACGCCCGGTTCGGCGACTTCACCTCGGGGAACGTGCTCCAACAGCCACTTGACGAGATCATTGCCGGCGCCGCCACGGGCACCCCGTGGATCGCCGACTTCGTCACGGGTGTCGAGGCGTGCCGCTCGACGTGCCCGTACTTCGGGTTCTGCGGCGGGGCGCACGCCGCGAACCGGTATTTCGAGCTGGGCGGCTTCACAGGGACCGAAACGGACCACTGCCGCAACAGCAAGATCCGACTACTGGAGGGGATACTTGATCATGTCGGAACACGGTGAGTCGGTACGACATCGGGTCCGCGGCGCGGCAGCGGGCCTCGCGGAGCTGATCGCGGAGGCCGATGTGGCGCGGCGGCAGCGGACCGAAGCGGGCACAGGCGACAGCGCCGTATGTGCCTGGAACCACTTCGAGAACATTCCGACGTTCTACAACTGGAACAATCGGCCGCGTTAGGTCACGAAGCGGTCGGATATCCGACGCGGGTGGCCGGAGAACCGGCCCCCCGCGCGGGGCATCCGTGATGTGTCAGCGACGCCGCGAACATAAGCACGCGGCGCGCCGCGTGCTTATTCGGGGAAGTCGGACCCGGCTCGGGTCAGCGCCGTCGGGCGGCCCAGTCGCCGGTGTCGTCAGCGCCGTCGTCCTGGTCGACGTTGTCGCGCACCGAGTCGTCGAAATCATCGTCGACCTGGTGGCTGCCGCCCAGCTCACGCTGAAGTGCGGCGAGGTCGGTGTTCGGGGAGTGGTACTTCAACTCCCGGGCCACCTTCGTCTGCTTGGCCTTAGCACGGCCGCGCCCCATGGCTCGACCCCCTCGCACAGAAATTGCGGGGCAGCCCGAAGGCGAGCCCCGACGACGTCAGGCATCTCTCGTGGGTCATACGGTACATGGCCGGGCCGGCGTTTGACACCTCGCCCTGGCCGCGCCGCGAGGGATAGGTGATCGTGTTTCGCCTCCCATCCAGTGTCCGCCCCCGCGGGGGCCTACCGGAAGAGCGCGCGTGGTGGTCACCACGACGCGTTCCGTGGGACGATCGCGCAGTGCCGCAACTCTTCGCCGCATACCTGCGGGTGTACGAGCCGTTGAGCGCTTTCGACCGCCAACAGCAGCAGTACTGGCGGCGGTACGTGCGTGACGGCCGGGTCGTCACACCGGACGACGGTCCGGGCCGCCAGCGCACCTCGGTCCTGGAGGCGCTGGGCGCCGGCTGGACGCGCCTGAACGACATCCCCGACGAGGCGTACGTGCTGGAGGGTGACGACACTCTCCTCGTCTGCCCGTGGAACTTGCGGGTCCGGGTGGCTGAGGCGGCGCTGAACGCGCGCGACGGCGTCCCGGCCGTCCTGGCGGACGCGTTCGTCCCGCCGGCGCTCGCCGGCCTGGCGCAGAAGATCGTCTCGGACTGGCGCTCCGGCGCCCGGGTCCTGGAGCACGGCACCCCCCGCCAGCACGAGCAGATCTCGACGTGGAGCGTGCCGCTCCGGTGGTTTGTCCTCATAGATAGCGAAGAAAGAGAATTTTCGCTCGAATCAGGCCATAAGGTCCTGCGCTACCGGACAGAAATTTCCAAAGCCCGCCGGCGGGCCCACCGCGCCCTGTCTGTCCTGCGGCGCAGTGTCGGTGACG
Source organism: Luedemannella flava (assembly GCF_039528515.1). Classification (NCBI taxonomy): domain Bacteria; kingdom Bacillati; phylum Actinomycetota; class Actinomycetes; order Micromonosporales; family Micromonosporaceae; genus Luedemannella; species Luedemannella flava. The sequence goes on along the minus strand of NZ_BAAALT010000014.1, from coordinate 14,392 downwards.
TGCCGATCTCCGAGGCGGTCGAGGAGAGCACCCGGTGGTTGGAGGAGTTTCATCCGCGTTCGGTCGTGGAACTCGACTACGGCGGGCTTACGGCTATTTTGTCGGATAAAGCGTTAGCTGAAGATGACTCACCTTCGCTCGTCGCGACGGGCCTCCAAGCGCTCTCGCGAGGCGACGGCGACGCCGCTACCAGCGCATATGAGGAACTGGTCGAGCGGTGGCGCGCCATTCAGTTGCTAGAGCGTTGCAACTGACTTGTGACCTCAAATCCGGATAAATCGCTCAATCATCATCCTTCTGTGTGGGGCGGTTCAACCGTTCGGCCCATGTCGGACATCGGGGACTAGCCGGACGATGGGATTCGCGTCGGCCGGTGGGACCCCGGTCGCCGTTTGAAAGCACATGTGGAGGAGTAACCGATGGCATCCCGTACGCACGAGCCTGAGCCGCTGCTCACACCGGCCGAGGTCGCGTCGATGTTCCGTGTCGACCCCAAGACCGTGACTCGGTGGGCCAAGGCCGGCAAGTTGAGCGCGATCCGCACGCTCGGCGGCCACCGACGCTACCGCGAGTCGGAGGTCCGCGCCCTGCTCCAGGGCCAGATCCCCCAGCAGCGCGCCGGCGAGTAGGCACGTCGGTCCGACCACGCCAGGCCCCGCGCGCCGACCCGCGAGGAAGCGCCCGGGCCTCTTCTTCACGGCCCCGTGGGAGCGATCCCACGGGGCCGCTGACGTCTCACGGACCGGTGATCCGGATCCCGATCGTCGAGTCCCTGCCCTTGAACAGCTCGCTGGACCCGACGATCAGCCACCCCTGCAGCCGGTACTTGCGCTTGATCAGCCGCCGCACCCGCGCGCTGGCGTCGGTGTCGAGCAGCTCGGCGACGCCCTCGACCGCCTCGCCGGTCGGCTCGCCCCGCATCGTGCACGGCGCGACCAGCACCTTCGACGTGTGCCGCAGCCGCTTCACCTTCGCGGTCCGCACCGGCGTCCAGACGTAGATCGCCTCCTCGTCGCGGGCCACCCACAACGGGGTCGCGACCGGCGTCCCGTCGCGCCGGAACGTCGTCAGCGAGACGTAGGACTCCGCGCCCATCTCCAGCAGCGTCATGCCGCACAGAATATGGGTGGGCCCTGAGGGTCGGCCGTCGCTACCGTGAGTTGAAATGACAGACAACAACCAGATCCGCCTCAGCCGCCGGCTGAGCTACGTTCTCCGGCACGACCCCGCCAGTGTGGGGCTGACCCTCGACGCCCAGGGCTGGGTCCGCGTCGACGCCCTGCTCAAGGCCGTCCGCATCACCCGCGCCCAGCTGGACACGGTCGTGGCCAACGACAACAAGCAGCGGTACCGCGTCCGCGTCGCCACCGACGGCATCGCGTGGATCCGGGCGAGCCAGGGCCACTCCGTCCCCGTCGACCTGGGTCTGGACCCGGCCGACCCGCCCGCCGAACTGTTCCACGGCACCCCGCGCCGCAACGTGGCCGCCATCTTCGCCGACGGTCTCCGCCCTGGCCAGCGCCACCACGTCCACCTCTCGCCAGACGTAGCCACCGCCCACGCGGTCGGCCGCCGCCGCGGCGACGAGGTCGTCCTCCGCGTGGACGCCGCGGCCCTCTCGGCCACCGGCGCCCTCTTCTACCGCAGCGACAACGGCGTCTGGCTGACCGACCACGTCCCGCCCACCTACCTCACCCAGCTTTCCTAGTTTCCGGCGGCAAAGGTCGACTTCTGGCGGTTATCGGTGCCCCTGAATGGTGCGGAAGTCGACTTCTGCCCAGGAGGTACGGGCGGGGAGGCCTGACAGGAGGGCGGCGAAGGCTTCGCGGCGGATGTCGCGGAGTTGGCGGGTGCCGTGGGTGGCCGCCCAGAGGGTGATCGAGGCGTCCCAGGCCGCGGCCGTGGCGCCCGCCACCACGAGGGGGTAGAGGTCGTCGCGGGGGTCCAGGCCCGTGCGTTCGGCGACGAACTCCACCACGACCAGGCGCAGCTGATGGATCAGATCCAGGTACCGGCTGGTCATCGTGGGCAGGCGGCGCATCAGGTCGAGGCGGGCGAGGATCTGCTCCTCCTCGTCGCCGTCGAAGAAGTCGACCAGGTCGGACACCGCGCGGATGGACTCGATCGGGTCCTCGTCGGCGGGCCGGGCGGCGAGCTCGGTGCGCAGCCGGCTGAGCCGGTCGGTGACCACATCCCCGAACAGCACGTGCTGCTTGGACGAGAAGTACCGGAAGAACGTGCGCACGGCGACGTCGGCCGCCTCGGCGATGTCCTCGACGGTCGTCTGCTCGTAGCCCTGCTCGGCGAAGAGGCGGAGCGCCGCCTGTTCCAGAGCCTGACGAGTCTCCTGCTTCCTGCGCTCGCGCCGGTTGGGCGCGAGCGCGGCCCTGGTCGGGATCTCGTCAGCCGTGACCACGGCTTCATGGTGGCATGGCCGCATGTGGCATCAGCTGACAACTGGCACTCTGTGACCCGTCAGACACCAGCGGCCGGCACCTGGGACGGTGCCGGCCGCTGGTTCAAAGATTCGCTACGCCGGGGGCAGGCCGCCGTCGCCGTCGATGATCTGGTCGGGGTTGGCATCCTGGTTGAGGTCCACGATGGTCGTGTCAACCGTGCCGTCGCCCGTGTGGTCGAACTGGTACACATCCGCGACGCCGTCACCGTCCGTGTCGATCGCCCACAGGTCAGCCTTGCCGTCGTTGTTCGTGTCCGCGGCGATCAGCTCGATGCGCTCGTCGCCCCGCGTCTCCGCGGTCTCGCTCATGCCGTCGCCTCCGCTGCGCTCCGGCGCCCGCATGAGTTTTCACTGAGCTGATGATTCGCTCGCTGGCGCTCGCTCATGGGAACTGTCCTCTCGTGCCGATCTGACGTCGTGCTCACGGTAGGGCCATGGCGCATCGCGTGCCAGCCCCGCCGTTGGCCGGTACCCGTCAGACGGTCCCGCTAACCACGCACCGTGATGCCGGCGGCCGCGATGTCCTTGATGGCGTCGGCGGACTCCTCGAAACCCACCAGCAGTACGGCGTCCGCGCGAAACTCCTTGACCTGCGCGCCGAGCCCGGAGAACGACGGCTTGTCCACGTTGTAGCGGAAGCTCTTCACGTCGGCGACGCCGGCCAGGTGCAGGCTCGAGGTCACGCCCTCGTCGAGCCCCTGCCCGTACGCGTCGTCGCGGGCGACGATGAACACGCGCCGCGCGCCGTCGCGCATGAGGATGTCCGTGAGCGCCTTCGCCTGCAGGCCGTCGGCCGGGGCGGTGCGGAAGTACAGGCCGTTGTCGGCGGCGGTGGTCAGCGACGCGGCCGTGTTGCACGGCGAGAAGAGGATGACGCCGGCCTGCACGGCCAGCGGCAGGACCGCCGTGCTGATGCCCGAGGCGCCCGCGCCGATGATGACGTGCGCGCCCTCGTCGATGAGGCGCTGCGTGGTCTTCTTCGCCACCGCCTCGGACGTGCCGTCGTCGCCCGGGATCCACTTCACCGGGGAGTCGAGGATGCCGCCGGCCGCGTTCACGTCGAGGATGCCCAGCTCCGCGCCCGCGAACATGGGCGGGCCCATGAGCGCCAGCGAGCCGGTCTGCGGCAGCAGGCCGCCGATGACCAGCTGGCCCGGCTTGCGGTCGCCCGGCTTCGGCGCCGCCTTGGTGCTCGCGCCCGCCACGTCGCCGGCCGGCACGTACTCGGTGCGCCCGTCCTCAATGGTGTTGTTCTTGCCGAAGTACAGGGTGCCGTAGCTGCCGGCGGCGGGCTCGCCCGCGTCGGTGAAGCCCGCGAGCTGCGAGACGCCGCGATAGGCGATGTCGCGTCCCTGGTGGATCAGGTTGAGGCACTGGGCCGGGGACTCGCACCGGCTGCCGCCGCTGGTCACGGCGTTTATCTGGGCGGCCACGGCGGCCGGCTCCGTCGTGCCGGCGACCTCGGCGGCGAGCGCGCTGATGACGACGGCGTCGTACGACTCGCCGGCGTAGTTGTAGTCGCGCAGCTTCGGGTCGACCTCGCGGAGTTTGGCGACGAAGTCGACGCCGAGCGGGGTGAGCGGCGTCGTGCCGGTCATGCCGTTGATCGCGCCGGGCGCGTCCTTGAACAGATCACCGAACGTGTTCGACATGTTGCCGTCGGTGCCGTAGTAGCGGACCTGTCCCGTCGGGTTGGCCGTCGTGCTGTCGCCGCCGTCGCCACAGCCGGCGGCGAGCACCGCAGGGACCGCGAGAAGTGCGAGGGCGCGCACGATCCGCTGTCGTCCGGTGACCCGACGTATCACCGTGGCCTGCATGGACAGCGTAAACATTGGGGTCCCCTCCGGCCTTGCACTCATTACCGACGGGCACGATAACTGATCTGCCGCTCAGGCGCCGCACGCGCGTGTTTCGCGGGGATCACGTAGCCTTCGCGCATGGCGGAGAGCGACGGCCCGCTCGCGGAGCGGATGGGCATAGAGATCATCGAGGCGGGTCCGGACCGCGTGGTCGGCCGGATGCCCGTCGTGGGCAACACCCAGCCGTACGGGCTGCTGCACGGCGGCGCGTCCTGCGTGCTCGCGGAGACCCTCGGGTCGATCGGCGCCGCCCTGCACGCGATCGAGCTGTTCGGCGGCATCGCGGTCGGCGTGGACATCTCCGCCACCCACCACCGCGCGGTCCGCGCCGGCGTCGTCACCGGCGTCGCCACCCCGCTGCACCGGGGCGGCACGATCGCCACCTACGAGATCGTGATCACCGACGAACGGGACCGGCGCGTGTGCACGGCCCGCCTCACCTGCGCCGTACGCCGCGCGGCTCCCGCTTCCGAGCGATGATCCGGCAGTTCTCCGCCGCACGGTTGACTCGGCCCAATACGCTGCGTCCCGTGGTGAGCATTCCTCCGGAGGTGTACGGCGACGCGGCCGCTGTCCTGGATTCGGCGCTGATCGGCGATCGCGACGGCGTGGTCCACGCCTTCGACGAGGCCGTCGACAAGCGCGGGGTCCGGGGCGCCTACGACGTGGCCGTCTGTTTGGCCGCCACGCTCGTGGGTGAGGGGACTCCCCAGTCGTTCGCCGCCTTGGAGTTCCCGAACATCGACGACGCCGGGTACGACATGCGTTGGGTCGCGCGCTTCGTGAGCGCCTGCGCCAACGCCGACGACTCGACCGGTGAGGCGCTGTTCAGCGCCGCCCTTGTCGACGGGCAGCTCTCCGAATGCCTGCTCACCCTCGCCGGCTCCACGATCGCGACCATCAAGCACCGCGCGGGCTGACGCTCCCGTTTGCGTTGACGGGTCCGTCCGTCGCCGTCGTGGAGATGCCGAGCGGGCTGTGCCGTTGCGCCAGATGTGCACATGTGGCGAGGCGAAGACCCCCGTGGCTCGCCAGAAGCTCACATGTGGCGAGGCGAAGACCCCTACGGCTCGCCAGATGTGCGCATGTGGCGGAGAGGGCATACTCGCCGGGTGGCGAGCCTTCTTGAGTCCGGAACCGTGACGTTGGAACTCCGCGACGGCGTCCCCGTGATCACTCTTGCGGTCGAGGTCCCCGCCGAGGACCTGACGGGTGAGTGGTCCGTGCTGAACCGGCTGATGATGCTGGTGGTGGACGGGCCGGGCGACGCCGGGTTCCTGTGCCGCCGACTCGGCCCCGAGGGCGATCTCGCTCCGGCCGGCTGGGACGAGGCTTTCGACCGGGCCGCGGGCGCCCACGTGGTCTTCGGCACAACCCCTGACGCCCCCACCCTCTTCGCCCGCACCGCCGACTGACCCCATGGTGGCGGCCAAGCCGCCGAGGGCGACCCCGTGGCAATCAAGGCGCGTCGCCCCCGCCAAAGGATGCTTCCTTTGGCGGCGCCGCCGCCGGGTCATCCCGCCAAGGGCGACCCATCGGCGAATAGTTACCCGCGCAGGCTCATCCAGGGGCGCACAAAGCGAAAACCCCTGCCCGTGAGGGTCAGGGGGTTTCGTCAGCCCGGCGAGGAGCTGGTGCCCAGGGGCGGGGTCGAACCGCCGACCTTCCGCTTTCAGATCCGGCAAGGCGTCGAGGCCGACCCGCGCGCGTCCTGACGAGCGGGTCGGGCTGGTCGCAGGGGTCTGCCGTTGTACGGATCCGTTGCTACACCGGGCGCAGCAGTGAACGTGTGTCGATCATGAATGGGAACGGCTTCTGGGAAGACAGCGTCTCGCCCGTCTTGGCGGTCTGATCTTCCACGTAGTGGGCGCCGTTCAAGCGATTGAGCCGGAGCGTGAGGTCATCTGGCGAGTCCTGTTGGACAAGCAGGTACCACGGGATCCTCGCCGCCGCGTACAACTGCATCTTGACGACCCGGTCCGCACCGGCATTGCCCGGCGAGACCACTTCGCCCACCAAGGGGACGTGTGCCGCGTCGATCACCACGAAATCGTCGTCCGTGTCCACGACGGCCAGGTCGGGGATGACCAGCCGATCAGTTCCCAGTCGCACGTTGATCGCTTCGTAAACGAGCAGCCCTGCTGCCGAGGCTCCCGCGTCCAGCTCATTTGCCAACCGGCGGGACAAGCGCTGATGACGAGAGTTCGGCGCTGGGCTCACCAGCAGGCTCCCATCGATCAACTCAATGCGGTTCGACGTCTCACCCAGGGCAAGGAAGTCGGCTTCGTGCCAGGGGCCGACGTGTTCGATCGCCGCAACGCTCATCCCGGAACACCTCCCAAGGCTCCGACTCAGTGTCGCATGCCGAAGATGGGCGGGCGTGGTGCCTTGAAGCCGCCAGCGCGCGGACTCGGTGATCTCGATCGTCCGCTGTCGTAAGCCGGTCGCTGTTACATAACGATCTTCAAGGCGGACGGTGACTACACAAACCCCCGACCTGCATTGCTGCCTGGTCNACCGCCGACCTTCCGCTTTTCAGGCGGACGCTCGTACCAACTGAGCTACCTGGGCTCGAATTGCTAGAGCGGTCCTGACGGGACTTGAACCCGCGACCTCCGCCTTGACAGGGCGGCGAGCACTCCAACTGCTCCACAGGACCTGGTCAGGTGCCATCATGCCATGGCTAACCCGGTGCCCCCAACGGGATTCGAACCCGTGCTACCGCCTTGAAAGGGCGGCGTCCTGGGCCGCTAGACGATGAGGGCGGCCTCGCAATCATTGCACATGTGCAATGGATGCGGTGTGCTCCCATCCGGCCCCGCCGGAGGCCTGGCAAGCATACGTGAGCCCGCCCGTGGACTCCAAACCGGGGGAGGTCACGGAAGGGGTACGAGCTTGAACCGGGCCTTCAGCCAGGGCAGGAGGGTCCGGTATGCCGAGATCGTCTCGGGTGAGCTGAGGTCGTGGGAGAGCACGATGGCGCCCGGGTGGATCTGGCGCTTGACCGCCGCGATGATGTGCCTGGTCATCGCGGTGCCGTGGCCGTACCGGACGTTGTCCCAGTCGGACGGGTCCACGGACCAGTAGATCGACTTCATCCCGAGCGACGCGGCGATGTTGACCAGGCGCTTGGTGAAGTTGCCGCCGGGCGCCCGGAAGTACCCGATCCTGGCGCCGGGCACGGCGGCGAGGATGGCGTCGTTGGTCTTCTTGAGGTCGGCGCGGATGGCGGCGTCGGAGTGCCTGTACCCGCCGCCGGGCTTCTTGGCGGCCAGGTCGAGCGCGTGGTCCCAGGTGTGGTTGCACAGCGCGTGCCCGTCGGCCACGATCCGGCGCACCAGGTCGGGGTGCTTCTTGGCGCGGTAGCCCAGCAGGCAGAACGTCGCCTTGACGTGCTCCTTCTTGAGCAACGCGAGCAACGCCGGGGTGTACTTCACGTCCGGCCCGTCGTCGAAGGTCAGCGCGACGTCCTTGCTGCCGGTGCGCTCCAGCGACCCGCCCGGCCCAGGCCCTTTGGGTGGCGGCACCGGCTTCACGGGCGGTGCCGTGGACGGCTCGGGCGCGGGGGTCGGCGCCGGGGTGGTCCGCGGCGCCAGGGGTACGGCGATGGGCGCCGGGTGCGCGGCACCGGGCGAGGACGCGTTCGCGCCGACGAACGCGTAGCGGGTGATGGCGCAGCCGACCACAACCACGAGCACGACAAAGAGTGCTGTGGCGCGTGGGCCGCCGGGGTTGCGGACCAACGGGACTCCCGAGGGGTGGCGGGGCGCCGTCGAGGGGTGACGGCGTCCTACGGGAGGGACGCCATCACGCTAGCCGCGAGATCGCCCGAAGGCGAGGGCCGGCATGACTTTTGACACACTCACGAGAGATCGAGGACCACGGAGAGTACGCCATGCAGCCACGGGGCGTACGCGTCCGGCGCGGCGACGATCTCCTCGCGCAGCGCCGAAGCGGCCACCCACCGCAGCTCCGCCACCTCCGCCGAGTCGGGCGCCACGGCCAACTCCGCGCTGACCAGCCCGACCAGCACGTGGTCGTACTCGTGCTCGACCCGGTCGGTCCCCGGATCCTCCGCCCGGTACAGGTACACCCCGACCTCGCTGAGCGGCACGTCCGAAATGCCCAGCTCCTCGGCGAGCCGGCGCGCGGCCGCGAGCGCCACGGGCTCGCCGGGCGCCGGATGCCCGCAGCAGGAGTTCGCCCACCGCAACGGGAACCGCGTCTTGCCCGCCGCCCGGCGCTGCAGCAGGGTCCGCCCGTCGGCGGTGAGCAGCAGCACGGAGAACGCCCGGTGCAGCGCGCCCGGCTGCCGGTGCGCGACGTCGACGGTGGCCCGCCCGTGTGCCTCCCCCTCGGGGGTCACGAGCTCCACCAGTTCCAGCTCCCGCGCCGCGTGCAGAGCCTCGACAGGCCTCACGGACGCGCGCCGGTGATGCGCGCCGCCGCGTGTCGTCCGGACATCAGCACCATCGGCACACCCACTCCCGGTCTCGTCCCCGAACCCACAAAGACTATGTTCGACGCCTCCACGCGCGGACCGGAGCCCCGCCTCCCGCCCGAAGGGTGGCCGTCGGGGCCCCGCCCGCCGGTCGAGGTGCGGCGCAGCGGCCGGTGTCCGGGCGAGGCCCAGTCGGCGGGCGTGACGACGTGCGCGAGGTCGATGTGCTGCCCGAGGTCGAGGTAGCCGCGCGCCTCCAGGGTGGCGATCAGCTCCCCGGCGTAGCGCTGGGCGAGCCCGGTCCGCCACCGCGCCGCCGCGGCCGCGTCGGCCTCGGACGGCGCCGGCACCATGATCTGGTAGATCTCGCGGTCCCGCGGCGCCAGCTCGGGATCGGTCCGGGTCGGGTTGGCCACGAGCAGCACGGGGTCGCGCATCGGCCGCCGGTGCCGCGCCACGTCCGCGAGCGGCTCCCGCCACCCCCGCCCGAAGTGCAGGTTGTGGTGCGCGATCCGCCCGTAGCGCTGCCGCGACCCGAGGTGCACGAGCACGCATGAGCTGCTCGCCCGCCCAGACCCGCCGGCGGGTGCGGCCGGTCGCAGCTCACCGTCGGACTCCGCGAGTACGGGCGGGAGCACCACCACGTCCGCGGGGATCCGTTCCCCCTCGACCGTGTGGACGGCCCGCGCCCGGCCCGCGTGGGTCTCCAGGCGCGCGGCCGCGGTGTCGTACCGGATGGTCACGCCGTGTTTCTGGGCGGCGCCGGCAAGCGCGGCGGGCATGGCGTGCACCCCGCCCCGGGGAAAGAACACCTTGCCGCACGGGTCGAGGAACGGCAGCGCCGTGAACAGCGCGGGCGCCTGGTGCGGGGCGACCCCGGCGAGCAGCGACTGGACGGCGAACAGCCGCCGGCAGCGCGGGTCGGTGAAGAACTGCCCGATCCGGTGCTCGAGCCCGTGCCGCACGCCCCCGGCGGCGAGCCGCAGCGCCTCCCCGAGCAGCGCGGGCCGCAGCAGCTCGGCGGGCGAGGACGGGCTGCGGTCGCGCAGCCGCCGGCGCAGCGTGCCCCACACGTTCTCGGCGTACGCGGCGTAGTTGAGGTAGGCGCGCGCCTCCCGGCCCCCGCAGACGCGGCGGACCTCATCGGCCATGCGGTCGCGGTCGGGGATGACGTCGAGGGTGGACCCGTCGGGGAAGTGGGCCCGCACGGTCGGGTCGAGCGGCACGAGGTCGAGCCAGTCGGCGAGGTTCTCCCCGACGGCCGCGAACGTCTCGGCGAGGATCTCGGGCGCGGTGATGGCGCTGGGCCCGGTGTCGAACTCGAACCCGCCGATCGACAGCCGCCCCGCGAGGCCGCCCGGTCGACCCGTACTCTCCAGGACCACGACCTGGCGGCCCGCGGCGGCGAGGTGGATCGCGCACGCCAGCCCACCCAGGCCCGCTCCGATGATCACGATCCGGTCGGTGCGTCCACGCATCCCCTGCATCCCGCGCCCCCTCCGGCGGTGACCACAACACAAGGGCACCCAGGCCGATAGATCGCAGCTTCCTCCGAAGAAATGCACTTCTCCGGAAGGTTGCGACTAGCGTCGGCGGCTGGTGCCCGCTTCACACAACGCCGCGTAGCCTGTTCAGGTGCGCACAGCGATCGCGCTGCTCACGCGCGACCTGCGGGTGCGCGACAACCCCGCACTGGCCCTGGCCTGCGCCGATGCGGAGCGCGTTGTGCCCCTTTTTGTCCGGGATCCGACGGTTCCGGCGGGCGCCAACCGGTGGCGGTTCCTCGACGGGTGCCTCGCTGACCTGCGCGATTCGCTGCGCGCCCGGGGCGGCGACCTGATCATCCGGCGCGGGGACCCGGTGGCGCAGGCCCTGCGTCTGGCGGGCGAGGTGGGCGCCACGAAGATCACGATCGCCGGGGACGTCAGCGGGTTCGCCCGGCGCCGCGAGCGCCGACTCGCCGAGGAATGTGAAACACACCGCGTCGCGCTCGTCGTCACCCCTGGGGTGACAGTCATCCCGCCCGGCGCGCTGACCCCGTCGGGCGGCGGCGCGTCCTACCGCGTCTTCACCCCCTACTGGCGCGCCTGGTCGGCGGCCACCTGGCGCGACCCGTCGCCGACCCCGCGCCGGATCACCCTGCCGCCCGGCCTGGACCCGGGCGACCTGCCGCCACCGCCACCGTCCGCCGGACGCGGCGCCGTGGGCGGCGAGGCCGCGGCGCGCCGCACGCTGCGCGCCTTCCTGCCCCACCTCCCGGAGTACGCCGACGAGCACGACATCCCCGCGTCCCCCGGCACGTCGCGCCTGAGCCCGTACCTGCGGTTCGGTTGCCTGTCGCCGCGCGAGCTGGCCGGGCTCGCGGGCGGGTCGGCGGAGTTCGTCCGGCAGCTGTGCTGGCGGGACTTCTTCTACCAGGTCGCGGCGGCGTTTCCGCGGATCAGGACCGAGCCGCTGCGGTCCGGCGGCGACGTCTGGCGGGTCGACGACGACGCGTTCGAGGCCTGGCGGGCAGGCCTCACCGGGGTGCCCATTGTGGATGCCGGGATGCGGCAGCTCGCCGCCGAGGGGTGGATGCACAACCGCGTCCGCATGATCACGGCATCGTTCCTGACGAAACACCTGGGCCTGGACTGGCGACGCGGCGCCGGCGTCTTCTTCGACCTGCTGCTCGACGGGGACGTGCCGAACAACTACGGCAACTGGCAGTGGGTGGCCGGCGTCGGCAACGACACCAAGCCCTACCGGCGGTTCAACCCGGTCCGCCAGGCGCACCGCTTCGACCCGTCCGGGGATTATGTGCGCCGGTATGTCCCGGAGCTGTCCGCCGTGGACGGAGGCGCCGTCCACGAGCCGTGGCGGCTGCCCGGCCTGCGCTATCCGGCGCCGCTGCGCGGCCCGTCCCCGGCGGCGTGGTTACCCGACTGACGCACCTGGGTATGGCTCCGGGTGACGAATCATCACACCCGGAGGTGCCCTGTGGTCAGGATCCCCACATTCGCCGGGCGTTCGGACGCCACGGCCACCAAGGACGAGAACGCTGACGGCGTGGTCGACGGTCGCGACGACGCGATCGCCGCCGAGCGCGCCGAGCAGATCGACGAGCGGGCCGAGCGCCGGCTGGTGCGCGGTCGCCGCGACGGCACGGCCGACGTGGCCGCGCCCGCTGTCACCGACACCCGCGAACCGCTGGTCAACGACCGCGCCACCGGCCGCGTGGTCGAGGCCCCGACCGGCCGGGTGACAGACGCCCCGACGGGCCGCGTGGTCGAGGCCCCGACCGGCCGGGTGACGGACGCCCCGACGGGCCGCGTCGTCACCGACCCGACGACGACCGGCCGGATCACCCCGGTGACGACGGCGCCCGTGGTGACCGAGCCCGACACCGCCGACACCGAGCCGGCGGCCGTGCCCAGGGGCCCGCGCCCGCGCGCGAGCCTGTCCGCGACGCTGGGGCTGCTGTTCGGCGTGGTCGCCGCGGCGACCGTGCTGACCGGCGTACTGGCCGATTTTGGTCTTGCTCTTGGCGTGCTGGGCGCGCTGTTCTCGGTGGGCGGCTTCTCCGCCACCACCCGCCGCCACGTCGCCGGCCGCTTCGACGCCATCCTCGGCTTCCTCCTGAGCCTGGCGGCCGTCGTCCTCGGCATCCTCGCGGTGACGGGCTCCCTGTCCTGGCTCTCCCTGGACACGGACACCATCCCCGCCTTCCACACCTGGCTCCACTCCCAGTGGTCCGCCCTCACGAACTGACCCGCCCCGCCTCCCCCGGCGGCACAAGTCGACTTCTGCACGTTATGGCGACGCTCATAACGTGCAGAAGTCGACTTTTGTCTATTGGAGGTGTTTGGGGCGGCGGAGGTTGGCCGCCGTCAGGCGGCGGACCAGGTCGCGGGACGGGGTCAGGGTGGCGCCCAGCCAGAGGGCCGACTGGAAGCGGGTGTCGGGGACGTCGTAGTGGTCGCGGTCGAAGGCTCGGCGGGGGGAGCCGAGGAGTTCCGCGAAGGCGTGGAGCTCGGCCAGGGAGACGTCGCTGACCAGGTGGGACCACAGGTGGGCGGCCGCGCGTCCGCGGCCGGGCCACCGGGGTAGGTCGATGAGGATCATGCGGCTTTCGGGGGGACGACGACGATCACGCGGTCGCGCAGCGCGCCAAGGTCGACGCCCCGCTCGACGAGGAGTTGAGCGCCCAGGCCCTCGCCCTCGCGGATGAGGCCCAGCAGGATGTGCTCCGTGCCGATGTAGCGGTGCCTGAGGCGCAGCGCCTCGCGCAGGGACAGTTCCAGCACCTTCTTGGCGCGCGGGCTGAAGGTGCCGCCCGACCGGCGCCGGCGCCGCCCCCACCGGGTCGGCTCCGGCTCCGTCGGTTGGTCGGGGTCGAGGCCGTCGAAGGTGCCGGGGCCGAACGTGGCGTCGATGCGGTCGCGGATCGTGGCGAGGTCGACGCCGATGTTGGCCAGGGCCTCGGCGTCCTCCGCGAACGTGGCGGTGGGGGCGCCGGGCGGCCGGTGGTAGCCGAGCTCGACGAGCCGGGCGCGGACCGCGTGGGCGGTCACGCCGACGTCGGCGAGCAGGGTCGCGGTCTGGCCCGCGTCGGGGTGGAGCAGGGCGAGCAGCACGTGCTCGGTGCCCGCGGTGCGGTGCCCCAGGTCGGCGGCCTCGTCCCGGGCGTGCTGGACGACCAGGCGGGCCGAGATGGTGAACCGTTCGAACATCACGCCTCCCGTGACTCGTCGGCCGGGGTGCGGCCGGCGTACTTCTTGTGGACGGCCTGTTTGGTGACGCCCAGCGCGTCCGCGATCTCCTGCCACGACCAGCCCTGTCGCCGGGCGTTGCCGACCTGCAGGAGCTCGAGGGCGTCGGCCAGGCGGCGCAGCGCGACCACGGCCCGCAGCCCGCCCCGGGCGTCGGGACCAGCGGCGGCGGTCGCCAGCTCGGTTGCCTCACTCATGCCGTCAACCTTAGTTGACAAAATGGGGGGCGTCAACCTATGTTGACAAACGGAAGGGGCCCGGCCGATAGGCCGGGCCCCTTCATCGAGAGGGATGCGCTACACCGTCACGGGCTGGTGCAGGTGAGGGTGGGGGTGCTGGGCGTGCCGCTGCCGAGGTACCCGAAGATCGCGGTACCGCCGGCCGGCAGCGAGCCGTTCCACGACAGGCTCTTCACCGTGTACGGGTTGCTGCCGCTCAGCGTGCCGTTCCACAGCTGGGTGATCGTCTGGCCGCTGATCGTCACGGTCCAGCCGTTGATGGCCGACGAGCCGGCCTTCACGGTGATCTCGCCCTGGTAGCCGCCGCCCCACGAGCTGGTCAGCTTGTACGTCGCCGAGCAGGCGCCCGAGACGGGCGGAGCCGAGGTGACCGGACCACGGGTGGTGACCGGAGCCGAGCTGACCGGACCACGGGTGGTCACCGGCGCGGAGGTGACGGGGCCACGGGTGGTCACCGGAGCCGACGTCACGGGGCCGCGCGTGGTGACCGGGGCCTGCGACGACGGGTTCGGCGCCGACTGGGCCAGGCTGTAGGCCAGGGCCGGCTGGAAGCTGCCGGCCTGGAACGAGCAGCCGTCCGCCTCGCCCGGCGGCTTGATCCACAGGTAGCCGTCGATGTTGGCGTTGCCCGTGTTCAGCGTCGG
>NZ_BAAALT010000013.1:0-96225 GCF_039528515.1 Luedemannella flava | reverse complement strand
CTCGCGCACGGTTCCACCCGGGTCGCCCGGCGCGCGGTCCTCCAGCGGGCCGTCGACGACGAGCTAGACGGCGGGTACCGGCTGGCGGGCGGCGATGAGCTGCTCCCCGGGGCGCGGGTGCACCCAGGTGGCGCGGGCCGCCAGGTCGGCGAGCGCGTTGGGCGACAGCTCGCCGAGGCTGGAGTGCCGCAGGGCGTTCTCCCGCCGGGGCAGGTCGTTCGCGTCGCGCCGCTCGCGGCGCCGGTCGGCCCACCGTCGGCGGTGCCGGTTCAGCCACGTACCCAACAGATAGATCATCGGTGACGACAGGGCGGCGACCACCGCGACCACCACGAGCTGGGCCAGCAGGCCCGTTCGCCACAGCCCGACGACAAGGCCGGACACGCGGTCGACGTAGACGCGGTAGGCGATGTTCACGGCGATGACCAACCAGGCCATGGAGAGCAGCCCGTAGAGCGCGACGAGGCGGCCCTCGCGGTCGAGCGACCGCCAGCGCGGCGGGCGCCGACGCAACCGGGCCGCCACCCAGGCCAGGCCGCGGGCGCGCAGGTTGGGCACCTCGAGCCAGTCCATGACGAGGTAGTAGCCGTCCAGCGCGAGGAACGGGTTGAGGTTGAACAGCGCGTTGACGTACCAGGCGAAGGCGAGCTTGAAGCACCACGGCGCGAGCGCCGGGTTCACCACCCCGACAATCGCGGACGTCCCCGCGAGGACGAGCCCGGCGGCGGGCCCGGCGACGGTGGTGCGGATCCGGGCGCGCCGCCCGCCCATCCACACGTCGGTGGTGTCGACGAAGACGCTCGGGATGCCGAAGTAGACGAGAAAGCCGGCGACGGGCACGCGCCGGCCGGCGTGTTTCGCGGCCAGGCCGTGCCCGATCTCGTGACAGGCCAGGGCGAGCACGTTGAGCCCCAGCAGCAGCGCCGCCCCGGTGAGGTACGACTGGCCGTTGAGGAAGACCGAGTGCTCACCGCCCCACCACAGCCATCCGAAGGCGCCCAGACCCACGAGGGCAACCGTGGCGAGCAGCACGGCCACGGGCCGGGTGAACAGCAGCCGGCCCCCGGCCCGGTACGCGAACGACAGCACCGGGTCGATGTTGGCCACGATCATGCGGCGGCCCTGCGCGAAGGCGAGCATCGCGCGCCCCAGGCGCAGCGGCCACGGCGCCCGGCGCACCCGGTCGAGCGGCTTGAACGCGTCGACCGGCAGCTCCTCGAGCATCCGGTTGCCGGCCAGGTCGGCCACGATGCGGCGCACCCGGTCGGGTGCCAGTTGCCCGCTGATCCGCGCGAAGTCGGCGACGAGCCGCGCCAACGTGCGGGTGCCGTCCATCAGCTCGGCGAGCGCCACCTCCTCGGGCGCCAGCCGCAGGTAGCAGGGCGCGGTGCCCTTGCGCCCGTTGCCGTGGTCGGGCGAGCGGAGCATGACGTAGGCGACGCCGCGGACGCTGACGAGGTCGGCCCGCTCGATGCCGTCGCGCAACTGCGGCCGGGCCTTGGTGGGGTTGACGCGCTCGGCCACCGCCGCCCACAGCCCCGGATCGGCCGGCCCCAACGGCTGACCGGGCGCTCGCCCCGCGAGCGCCTCCCACACGCTGAACTGGCTTCCGCCGCCTGCCACGCCACTGCCCTCCATCGATGCCAGGCTGCAGAGTAGGCGGGGTAGGCGACGGTTTGCGAGTCGCGGTCACATAGGAGTCAGTTCGGCACTACTTGCCGCCGCAACCCCAGCGCTTACGGAACTCGTCAACCGTGGTGATCGAGCCACGTGCGTCGATCAGTTGACCGTCGGCAACTTTCGCGGTGTCGAAAATGCCGGCCTGGGCGCCGTTCGCGACGACCTGCACCCGCACCACCGGCCCGACGCCCTGGTCCTTGATCTGGTTGCTGACCTCGTTGAAGCCGTACGGCAGCTTGCCGATCACCAGGGAGGCCAACAGGTTCGGCTCGCTGGTGGAGATGTCCCAGACGGCCGGGTCCTTCTGGTTCCTGGACGCCTGGTCGACGTTGTTCACCGTGACGCGCGTGGGGTACGCCGCGTCGGCGCACTGGTTGCCGATGAACACGACAAGCCCGTCGGTCGCGCTCTTGAGAATGCCGATCGGCGCGTCCGAGGCCGCGCCACCGTTGTTGTTGGCCGGCGGCGGCGTCTCGCCGCCACAGCTGGCGAGCGTCGCCAGCACCAGCGCGGCGACCGCCGCGCGCACCATGTTCCTCGTGGCCATGAGCCCGACCTTCACCGCTGCGACATCGCTGGACCTGAATTCGGCGGCAATCTAGCACACCCATCCGGACCCGACCCCAGCTCGAAACGAACGCTCACGCTCCGTACTCGCAGGGGTATCACGTTGCGTAATCCTGGCGGCGGCCTCGCTCACCGCGGACCTTCACCACCCCACCCACTTTGCTCTGCTTCCCTATAGGAAGCAGCGGTCTGACCTGTGTTTATGACTGTCCGATCTGGATCCGCCAAGATTGACGGGATCACGCACAGTGACCGATTCCTATGGGGTAGCAGAGCAAAGTGGGGTCCGTGGGCCACGGTCAGCCGGCGGAAGTATCACGTTCCGTCACGGATGTTCCAGGCGGCGCGGCGGGATGACAGGGCGGCGCGGGGCCATGAGACTGGCGACGTGAGCGCACGGTTTGTGGTCGCCATCGACCAGGGGACGACGTCGTCGCGGTGCATGGTGTTCGACCAGGGTGGGCGGCCCGTGGCGGTGGCCCGCAGGGAGCACCGGCAGATCTTCCCGCGCCCGGGGTGGGTCGAGCACGACGCGGCCGAGATCTGGCGCAACGTGGTCGAGTGCGTCGAGGAGGCGGTGGCGGCGGCCGGCGCCACGGCTGGCGACGTCGCCGCGATCGGCATCACCAACCAGCGCGAGACCATCGTCGTCTGGGACAAGGCGACCGGCGAGCCCGTGCACCCGGCCATCGTGTGGCAGGACACCCGCACCGACCGGATCATCGCGAAGCTCGCCGCGCAGGGCGGGCAGGACCGCTTCCGCGACCGGTGCGGGCTGCCCCTGGCCACCTACTTCTCCGCCGCCAAGCTGCGTTGGATCTTTGACGAGTACCCGGAACTCGCGCGCCGGGCCGTGGTCGGCGAGCTGCTCGCCGGCACCGTCGACACGTGGCTGATCTGGAAGCTCACCGGCCGGCACGTCACCGACGTGACCAACGCGAGCCGCACCATGCTCATGAACCTCTCCACGCTCGGCTGGGACCCGCTGCTCCTCGACACGTACGACATCCCTGTCGAGGCGCTGCCCGAGATCCGGCCGTCCAGCGAGGTGTACGGCGTCAGTCGCGGGCCGCTGGCCGGCGTGCCCGTGTCCGGGGCGCTCGGCGACCAGCACGCCGCGCTCGTGGGCCAGGCGTGCTTCGACGCCGGCGACGCCAAGTGCACGTACGGCACCGGATCGTTTCTGCTGCTCAACACCGGCGACCGGCCGGTGCGCAGCCGGGCCGGGCTGATCACCACCGTCGGCTACCAGCTCGGCACCGCGCCCGCCGCGTACGCCCTGGAGGGTTCCATCGCCGTCACCGGCGCGCTCATCCAGTGGCTGCGCGACAACCTCGGCATCATCACCCACGCCTCCGAAGTGGACACCCTGGCCGCCACGGTGCCGGACAGCGGCGGGTGCGTCATCGTGCCGGCCTTCGCGGGCCTGTTCGCGCCCCACTGGCGCTCCGACGCGCGGGGCGTCATCGCGGGGCTCACCGGCTTCGTCACCCGCGCCCACCTGGCCCGCGCCGCCCTGGAGGCGACCGCGTGGCAGGTGCGGGAGGTGACCGACGCGATGGCCGACGACGCGAGCCTGCCCCTGGCCGGCCTGCGGGTCGACGGCGGCATGACGGCCAGCGACCTGCTCCTGCAGATCCAGGCGGACGTGCTCGACATCCCGGTCACCCGGCCCGAGGTCATCGAGACGACCTGCCTCGGGGCGGCCTACGCGGCCGGCCTGGCGGTCGGCTTCTGGTCCGGCACCGACGAGCTGCGCACCCACTGGCGCGCCGAACGCACCTGGCAACCGGCGATGGACACGCCGACGCGGGAGGCCGCCGAGAAGCGCTGGCGCAAGGCCGTGGCCCGCACCCTCGACTGGATCTGAACAGCGACGCGGGCGGCACCGGTCGGTGCCGCCCGCGTTCTGGGAGGAGAAGGAAGGTACGGGTTACGGCGCCTCGCCGAGTGTCGCCGTCAGGGTCTGCTCGCTGCCGCCACGGATCACGGTCAACGTGAGGTTCTGGCCCACCGTGCCGGCCTGCACCGCGGCGACCAGGTCCTCGCTGCCGCCGACGGTCTGACCGCCGACCTTGGTCACCACATCGTTGACCTTGAGGCCCGCCTTGTCGGCCGGGCTGCCGGTCTCGACCGACGTCACCTTCGCGCCGCCGGTCTCGGCGTCGGTCACCTTGACCCCGAGGTACGGGTGGCTGACCTTGATGCCCTTGATGATCTGGTCCGCCACGCTCTTCGCCTTGTTCGACGAGATCGCGAAGCCGACGCCGATGTTGCCGTTGTTCGACGAGCCGCCGGTGGCGATGGCCGTGTTCACGCCGACGACCTTGCCCTCGGTGTTCACCAGCGCGCCGCCGGAGTTGCCCGGGTTGATCGCCGCGTCGGTCTGCAGGGCGTCACCGATCGTCGTGGTGCCCGTGCCCTGCTCGAACGGCGACTGCTGCTCGCCGCCGACCGAGATGGTGCGGTGCAGCGCGCTCACGATGCCCGCGCTCACCGAGCCCTCGAGGCCGAGCGGGCTGCCGATCGCCAGGACCGTGTCGCCCACCCGCACGCCGTCGCTGTCGGCGAACTCGGCGGCGGTCAGGTCCGAGACACCCTCGACCTTGATGACGCCGACGTCGGTGCGCGGGTCGGTGCCCTTGATCGTCGCCTTGGCCTTCTTGCCGTTGCTGAAGCCCACCGTCACCGTGTTGTTCTTGGCGCCCGCGATCACGTGGTTGTTGGTGAGGACGTAGCCGTCACTCGTCATCACGATGCCGGAGCCCTCGCCGGAGTCGGTCATGATGTGCACGACGCTCGGCTGGACCTTCGCGGCGATGTCCGCCAGCGAGGATCGGTCGACGACCGGGGCCGACCCGAAGACCTTGGTGATCGAGGTGCCGCCGCTGTCCTGCAGCGCCGCGCCCACGTACCCACCCGCGACGCCGAACCCGCCGGCGAGCACCGCCACGGCCAGGCCGACGCCGATGATCCGGCCGGCGCGCGAGGGCTTCTTCGGCTGCTGCGTCGTGTTCGTCGCCCACGGCGGGATCTGCCCCGTCGTCGGCTGACCCGTCACCGGCGCCCCGGTGTGGGGGTAGCCGGACTGACCGTAGCCGGTCTGCCCGTACGGCTGGCCGTAGGCGGGCTGGCCCGTCGTCGGCTGGCCGTAGGCCGGCTGCGGGTAGACGTGCGTGGTCGCCGGGTTCGCGTACGGGCTCGGCGGGGGCGCCTGCGGCGTGCCGTGCGAGGTCGGCCACGTGGACGTCGCCGGGCCGGGCTGCTGCCACGGGCTCTGCGGCTGCGGGTTGTGCGGCCGTGCCGGCGCCGCGACGGGGGACGCGTCGGAGGAGGAGACGGGCGCCGCGTCGCGGACGGGCTCGGTCACGCCAGCCTCTCCCGGGGCGGGTGATGCCGGCTGCGCGGCGGCCAGGGCCGCGGGCTGCGCGGTGGCCGGCGCCTCCGACGAAGTGGGGGCCGGGTGGGACGTGCCTGGGCTCGCCGGCGGCTGCGTCCAGGCGGAGCCCTGCGCCGCGCCGCTCGACTCCGATCCGAAGGGGGGCTGGTTCTCGTTCATGGGTAGAAGCTTGCCCGACCGGACTGCGGTGGCGCTGGAATCAGACTGGAAGTTAGCTGTGAGTCACAGGCTGTGCCGACGGGGGCCAGCGGGAGCCGCACCCGGAACGTCGCGCCCACGCCGGGGGCGGTGTCCAGCTCGATGGCGCCGTCGTGCGCGGCGACCAGCGCCGCCACGATCGCCAGGCCCAGGCCGGTGCCGCTGTGCGGGGACCCCTTGGGCCCGGCCGCGGCGCTCGCCGCCTGGCGCGTACGGGCCTTGTCGACCCGGTAGAACCGCTCGAAGACGCGCTCGGCCTGCTCGGCGGTGAGGCCGTGGCCGGCGTCGCTGACCTCGATCACGGCGGTCCCGTCGGCCCCGGTGGCACCAGCTTCACCACGCAGCCGCAGCGTCACCGGGGTCCCGGCGGGAGTGTGGGTGAGGGCGTTCGTCACCAGGTTGCCGATCACCTGCCGCAGGCGCGGCTCGTCGCCGACCACCACCGGGTCGGCCGCCGGAAGTTCCACCTCGATCGTCCGATCGGGGGCGACCGCGCGGGCGGCCGCGGCCGCGTCCGTGACGAGCCCGGTCAGGGGCACGGGCTTCATCTGCAGCGGGCGCTCCCGGTCCAGGCGCGCGAGGAGCAGCAGGTCCTCGACGAGCAGGCCCATCCGCGCGGCCTCGTCCTCGATGCGCCTGAGCACGGCGGCCGGGTCGTCGGTCGCGCCCTGCCGGTACAGCTCGGCAAAGCCGCGGATCGTGGTCAGGGGGGTACGCAGCTCGTGGGAGGCGTCGGCGACGAACTCGCGCATCCGCTCCTCCGAGCGCACGGCCCGCGCCTCCGACTCGGCCCGCGCGGTGAACGCCTGCTCGATCTGCGCCAGCATCACGTTCAGCGCGCCGGCCAGCCGGCCGACCTCGGTCTTTGACCCCAGGTCGGGCACGCGCTGGCGCAGGTCGCCGCTGGCGATCGCGGCCGCCGTCCGCTCGATGACGCCCAGGGACCGCAGGCTGCGCCGCACCGCCCAGCCGCCCGCCGTGGCCATGGTGATCAGGACGGCGGCGCCGACCAGCAGCTGGATGATGACCAGCCGGCCGATCGCGTGCTCCACCATGGACAGATCCTCGGCCAGGGTGACGACCTGACCGCCGCGCAGCGGCAGCGTGACGACGCGCCAGCGCAGGTTGCCGTCCGTCGAGTGGACGGTGCGCAGCTCGCCGGCGACCTCGCGGGCCGCCGCGCGGTCCTTGGGCAGCTCGGGCGCGCTGGCGTCGTCGTACCCGATGGGCAGGAACGGGCGCACCCCGCACGCCTCGTTCTGGTAGATCAGCGCGATCTCGACGCTGGCCGGGTCGTAGTCGGCGAGGCAGACGGCCTGCTGGGTGGGCGCGCGACCGCGCTCGTCGAGCAGGATGAAGGAGTTCGCCCGCTCCGCCAGGTGGGTGTCGATCCGGTCGATCAGGTAGTCGCGCATGAGGAACGTGCTGGCGACGCTGATGACGACAACGGCGGCCGCGACCAGGCCGAGCATCGCGACGGTGAGCTTGACCCGCAGCGGGACACGGGGTGGCGCTGTGCTCACGTCAGGATCAGGACGGGAGTCGTAGGACATAACCCACCCCGCGCAGGGTGTGGATCAGTCGGGGCTCGACGTTGTCGACCTTGCGGCGCAGGTACGAGATGTAGGACTCGACGATGCCGTCGTCGCCGCGGAAGTCGTACTGCCAGACGTGGTCGAGGATCTGCGCCTTGCTCAGCACGCGACCCGCGTTGCGCATGAGGTAGCGCAGCAGCTTGAACTCCGTCGGGGACAGCAGCACCCGCTCGCCGGAACGGCGTACCTCGTGGGTCTCCTCGTTGAGTTCGAGATCCGCGAAGGTGAGCCGGGAGGTGTCCTCCTGCTCACCGATCGTGCGGCGGAGCACGGCGCGGATGCGCGCGGTGAGCTCTTCGAGGCTGAACGGCTTGGTGACGTAGTCGTCGCCGCCGAGGGTGAGGCCGCGGACCTTGTCCTCGGTGCCGTCGCGGGCGGTCAGGAACACCACCGGCGTGCGCACCCCGTTGTCGCGCAGCCGCCGGATGACCTCGAAGCCGTCGAGGTCGGGCAGCATCACGTCGAGGACCATGAGGTCGGGCTTGTCGGCCCGGGCGACGCTGACCGCGTCGGCGCCGTTGGTGGCGGTCGTCACCGTGAACCCGGCGAAGCGCAGGCTCGCTGAGAGCAGCTCCAGGATGTTTGGATCATCCTCCACCACGAGCAGCCGCGCGCGAGCCTGCGCTTCTCCGAACCGGGGGCCCGACGTGGCGGTGACCCCGGATTGCACCACACCGTCCGTGACTCCCATGCCGACCATCGTGGCCCGGTCGGCTGTGCCAGGGCTTGGCTTTCTCTGAGAAGTTCCTGAGAACGCGGCCATTTCTCGGACAGTACTCCCGCGGCTACTCACCGAGTAGGCGGCGCACCTGGTCGCGGACCGAATCGATCAACGCGGCGGCCACCCGCAGATTATCCGGCGTGCCGCGCCCGCGTGCCACCGCGTCCCGCACCTCGGCGACCAGCAGCTCGGCGGCGCGCTCCACGTCCGTGACCGTCCCGGGCGAGGCGGGCGGCGGCGTGGTCGGGGCACCGTACTGCGTGCCGCGCTGCCACTCCGCGCGCCATTGCTTCCATTCCTGCGTGCGTGGTGTCTGCACCTGCCGCGCGGCGGCGCGCAGCTCCTTCTTGAGGTCGCGCACGGAGCCCTGCACACCCCGCTCCATCTCCTCGGCGACCGCGCCGAGGTCGGCCACGGAGGCGTGGATCTCGGCCTCCAGCGCGGCCAGCTCGTCGGCCCGCTGGGCGAGCTCGGCCCGGCCGGCCTCGGTGATCTCGTAGACCTTGCGGCCGCCGGCGGCGGTGTGGGTGACCAGGCCATCGGCCTCCATCCGGGCGAGGCGGGGGTAGATCGTGCCGGCCGAGGGCGCGTACAGGCCGAGGAAGCGGTTCTCGAGCAGGCGGATCAGCTCGTACCCGTGCCTGGGCCCGCCGCCCAGCAGCTTGAGCAGGTACAACCGCAGCCGGCCATGGCTGAATACGGCACTCATGCCTGATCCCCTTCGGAGAAGTCCTCGGTCGGTCGCGCCAGCAGGGACACGTTGCCGGAGATCGCGTACGCGGACAACTGGCCGGTGCCCGCGCCGAGGCGTCCCCGCGCGTACCGCGCGCCGTGCATGCCCATGGGGGCGATCTGCGGGAAGGCGCTGGAGACGCGGCCGCTGGTGGCGTTGAGGTCGACGTGCAGGTCGGCGTCCTCGGGGACCCGGACGAGGATCTCGCCGGAGGTGGTGTCGATCCGGATGTCGCGCGCCTTCGGGTTGTCCAGGTCGCACGTCACCGCGCCGGAGATGGTGCGCGCCTTGACCCGGTGCGCCGAGGAGTCCCCGAGCACGATCTCGCCGGAGACGGTCTCCATGATGAGGTCGCCGCCGACGCCGAGGGCCTCCACCGAGCCGGACACCGCCGTGGCGTGCACCTGCCCGTCGAGCCCCAACAGGGTGATGGAGCCG
Organism: Luedemannella flava; assembly: GCF_039528515.1. NCBI lineage: Bacteria > Bacillati > Actinomycetota > Actinomycetes > Micromonosporales > Micromonosporaceae > Luedemannella > Luedemannella flava. The sequence continues at coordinate 86,893 of NZ_BAAALT010000013.1, read as the reverse complement.
CTGACGACGTCCGCTTTGGCGCCGTTGCGCAGGCCGGACGCCGTGAGGCTGCCGGAGATGACCGTGAGGCTGGCGGCCGCGGTCGTCGGGACGGCGATCGTCACCTCGGCGTTGTAGCGCCGCTTGCCGCCGAAGAACCACCAGCCGACGATCGGGCGCAGCTTGGAGGGGGCGATGTCGTGCCGGACGGAGAGCTCGCCGTCGTCGAGGCTGACGGTCAGGCCCTTGCTGCCGACGGCCTTGACCGTGACGCTCGGCGGGCCGTCCGTGCCGACGACGTTGAGCCGGCCCATGGCGAGCCACACGTCCAGGCGCGACACGGCACCGTCGAGCGGCAGCCGACGCGGTTCGTTGATGGTCCAGGTTGTCATGGTTGGCCTCCGGGCGAGGGGTGTCTGACCGTCGCGATACATCGTATCCTAACACGCGATACATCGCGACACCCATCCGATGTGCCGCCGGCTACGAATAGGCTCGGTAGATCACCCACCCCCAAGGACGGTCATGTCAGCAAGGTTCCCGGCCGGCGCCGTCGCCGGCCGTTGGTCGAAGTGGCTCGTGGTGCTCATCTGGGTCGCCATCGCCGCCGTAGCGTTCCCCCTCGCCGGCAAGCTCACCGACGTCGAGAAGAACGACGCCATCAGCTTCCTGCCCAACAGCGCCGAGGCCACCCGGGCGTACGAGCTGGCGACCCGCGAGTTCGCCGGTGCCGAACAGCTCCCCGCCGTGGTCGTCTACGCCCGCGACACCGGCCTCACCCCGGCCGACCTGGCCAAGGCCACCGCCGACGCCGCCGCCTTCGCCCCGCTCGCCGAGGCCGGCCGGGTCAGCCAGGTCATCGTCAGCGACGACCGCAAGGCCGCGATCGTCTCGTTCCTGGTCGCCGGCGACCAGGACGCCCTCGCGGCGTCCGTCGAAAAGATCAAAGACGTCGCCGGTACGGGCGCCGAGCCCGGCCTGCGGACGGCCCTGACGGGCGGCGCGGGCGCGGTCGACGACATCGTCGACGCGTTCGCCGGCATCGACTCCACCCTGCTGTTCGTCACCGCCGGCGTGGTGGCCCTGCTGCTGCTCATCACCTACCGCAGCCCGGTCCTGTGGATCGTCCCGCTGCTCACCGTAGGTGTCGCGAGCCAGCTCGCGTCCGCCGCCGTCTACCTGCTCGCCAAGCACGCCGGGCTGACCGTCAGCGGGCAGTCGCAGGGCATCATGACGGTCCTCGTGTTCGGCGCCGGTACGGACTACGCCCTGCTCCTGATCGCCCGCTACCGCGAGGAGCTGCGCCGCCACCGCGACCGGCACGACGCCATGCGCGAGGCGCTGCGCCGGTCGTCCCCGGCGATCCTCGCGTCGGCGGCCACGGTCGTCATCAGCCTGCTCTGCCTCCTCGCCGCCCAGCTCAACAGCCTGCGCGGGCTCGGCCCGGTGGGCGCGGTCGGCGTGGCGGCCGCCCTGCTCGCGATGATCACCCTGCTCCCGGCGCTGCTGGTGATCTGCGGCCGGTGGCTGTTCTGGCCGTTCGTCCCCCGCTTCAGCGAGGACGCCGCCGCGCACGACATCGCCGAGGAGCACGGCATCTGGCAGAAGGTCGCGGCGCTGGTCGGGCGGCGCCCGCGGATGCTGTGGACGGTCACCACGGCCGCGCTGCTGCTGCTCACGATCGGCGTCACCACCCTGACCCTGGGCCTGCCCCAGTCGGAGGCGTTCACCAAGGAGGTCGGCTCGGTCACCGGGCAGAAGCTCGTCGAGGAACACTTCCCGAGCGGCACGTCGTCGCCCGTGCAGATCGTCGCCCGGTCGGCGGCCGCGACGCCGGTGGCCGACGCGGCGAAGGCGGTGCCCGGCGTGGCCGCGGTGCGCGACGCGGTGCCGTCACGCGACGGGACCTGGGTCCGCATCGACGCGGTGCTCGCCGACCCGCCGGACAGCCCGGCGGCCGAGCGGGCGGTCGACGACATCCGGGCCGCCGTGCACGCGGTGCCGGGCGGCGACGCGCTGGTGGGCGGCGACACGGCCACCCAGCTGGACACCGCGCGGGCGGCCTCGCACGACAACCGCCTGGTGATCCCGCTGATCCTGCTCGTCGTGTTCGGGGTGCTCGTGGTGCTGCTGCGGGCGGTCGTCGCGCCGCTGCTGCTCATCGCGAGCGTGGTCGTGTCGTTCGGCGCCGCGCTGGGCGCCGCCGCGCTGATCTTCTGGGCGATCGACTACCCGAAGATCGACCTGAGCATGCCGCTGCTGGCGTTCCTCTTCCTCGTGGCGCTCGGCGTCGACTACACGATCTTCCTGATGACCCGCGCCCGCGAGGAGGCGGCCACGCTCGGCCACCGCGAGGGCGTCCTGCACGCCCTCACCGTCACCGGCGGCGTCATCACCAGCGCCGGCATCGTGCTGGCCGCCACGTTCGCCGTGCTGGCCGTCCTGCCGCTGGTCTCGCTGCTGCAGATGGGCATCATCGTGGCCGTCGGCGTGCTGCTGGACACCCTGATCGTGCGGACGTTGGTCGTCCCGGCGCTGTCCCTGGACGTCGGCCGCAAGGTCTGGTGGCCCTCGGCGCTCGGCAAGTGATCCGGCCCCGCCCCGCCCGGGTTTGACCCGGGCGGGGCGGGGCATGGGCTCCTTCATCAGGGAAGGAGTCGTCATGCCACAGCAAGCGTGGAGCGAGAAGCGCGAACGGCAGTACCAGCACATCAAGGCCGGCGTGAAGAAGCGCGGCGAGTCCGAGGACGTGGCGGAGGAGATCGCCGCCCGTACGGTCAACAAGGAGCGCGCCCGCGCAGGCGAGGCCAGGACCTCCAGCCGCCTGTCGAAGAAGGACATCTCCTCCGGCCGCCGAGGCGGCCTCCGCTCCCACTCAGGGCCTGGTGGACGCACCCGCGACCAGCTCTACGAGGAGGCGAAGCGCAAGAACATCCGCGGCCGCAGCACGATGACCAAAGCCGAACTGGAGAAGGCCGTGGGCCGCTGACCGTGCCGCCACATGGTGACCGTTCAGGTGGGCGGCGAGCGGAACCTGTCGGGATCGGCGGTCTCAGCGCTCAACGCACCCAAGATCGGCGTCTTGTGTGCGGAAGTGTGGCTGGGCTGCACTCCTGCACACGAGACACGGATCAACGCGACAAGCGAAGGGCGAAATGTCGCTTTCCCGGGGTCGCGGACCACACGTTCGCACCGCGTTCAGCGATCATGAGCCAGAACCCTGCACCGGCCACTGCTGCGACTACGCGCTGGTACCGGAGACGGCGATCTCCACCCCGGCGCGCGGCAACCTGAGCGGTTACCGGGTCGGAAACCGCGGCACACAACGGTTTCGCGCTTCGGACGCCGACCACTCCTCCCGAACGCCCATCATGATCGCCGCCCGGAGACGCGACACGCCCCAGCGACCGACGAGGCGCCGGCCGGCGCACGTCACCCGAACCGGACCGCCTCATGCATAGTTACCGCCGATCTTGGGGTGGTGGGCGGGCATACGATCGGGGCGTGGCGGGGTACTCCGGGACCGCGCTCGAGACGACGTTGGGGGTGCGGGCGGTGGATCTTGTCCTGCTCGATGGTGCCTGGGCGCTCGATCACGGGCGGGTGGACGTGAAGGTGTGCGCGGTCGACGATGTCTGGTCGGGACTCAAGCACGTGATCCGGAGGGCCGACCGATGATCATTGACTTCCGCTTCAACGGGCCGCCGGGCTCGGCCAACGGCGGGTACACGGCGGGCCTGTTGGCGCGCGAGCTCGGCGCGCCGGGCGGGGCGATGGTGACGCTGCGCCGGCCGCCGCCGCTGGACACGCGGCTCGACGTCGCGCCGACGGACGCGGGGGTCGCCCTCACGGATCCGGAGGGGCAGCTCATCGCCGACGCGTCCCCCGCTGAGCTCGGCGACGAGGCGCTGGTGGCGCCCGTGTCATGGGCGGCCGCCGAGGAGGCCGCGGAAAGCTACGCCGGGTTCGCGGAACACCCGTTCCCCACGTGCTTCGTGTGCGGGCCCGACCGGGCGCCCGGCGACGGGCTGCGACTGTTCCCGGGTCGGGTCGACGACACCCGCACGGCCACGCCCTGGGTGGTGCCCGACGACGTGGACGAGGTGCTGGTCTGGGCGGCGCTGGACTGCCCGGGCGGCTGGGCGGTCCCGCTGGAGGCCCGCCCGTACGTGCTGGGACGGATCACGGCGAGCGTCGTAAAGCCGCCGGAACCCGGCAGCCGATGTGTGATCATGGGAGAGGTGCTCGACGAGGAGGGACGAAAAGCGCGGGTCAGGACCACGCTGTACGACGGGACGGGCGTACCACTCGCCCGCGCCCTCAGTACCTGGATCGCGATTCCCGTGGTGTGAACCGCGACACGGGGAGCCGGCCGCGATGCCGGGACGGACACTAACGCGTAGCCTTTAACCCGCATTCAGATTCCCGCCTTGTGTGGCGGAGCCGTGTTCGGTGGAAGAGGCGATTAGGGCCGTGTCGACCCAGGCGACAAATTCGCAGGACAACCCGCTTGTGGGCTTCGGCCCGAACGAGTGGATCGTCGAGGACATGTACCAGCGCTACCTGGCTGACCCGACGAGCGTCGATCCGGCCTGGCACGACTTCTTCCACGACTACAAACCCACGGGCGTCGATTCCGCGCCCGCGAGCACGTCGGCGGCGAAGGCCGCGAAGACGACCGCGCCCACGACGCCGGCGCCCTCGTCGAACGCGGGCCCGACCGCGACCGCGCCCGCCGCGAGCGCCGCGGCCGTGAGCTCCGAGGCCCCGGCGAAGCCGGCCGCGCCCGTGAAGGCCACCGCGCCCGCGAAGGCCACGAAGGCCGAGAAGGGCCCCAAGGTCACCCCGCTGCGCGGCGTGGCCAGCAAGATCGTGCAGAACATGGACGCCTCGCTGACCGTGCCGACGGCCACGAGCGTGCGCGCCGTGCCGGCCAAACTGATCTCCGACAACCGCATCGTGATCAACAATCACCTCGCGCGGGGCCGCGGCGGCAAGGTCAGCTTCACCCACCTCATCGGGTACGCGCTGGTGAAGGCGACCGTGGCGCACCCGGAGATGAACAACTCGTTCGCCGTGGTCGACGGCAAGCCCGCCATGATCTCCCCGGAGCACGTCAACGTCGGCCTCGCCATCGACCTGGTCAAGCCGGACGGCTCGCGGACCCTCGTGGTGCCGTCCATCAAGGCGGCCGAGACGATGGACTTCCGCCAGTTCTGGCAGGCGTACGAGGACATCGTGCGGCGGGCCCGGCGCAACGAGCTGACCATGGACGACTACGCCGGCACGACGATCTCGCTGACCAACCCGGGCGGCATCGGCACCGTCCACTCCATCCCGCGCCTGATGACCGGCCAGGGCACCATCCTGGGCGTCGGCGCGATGGAGCACCCGGCGCCGTTCGCCGGCATGAGCGACGAGCAGCTCGCCGACTTCGCCGTCAGCAAGGTCATGAACCTGACCTCGACCTACGACCACCGGATCATCCAGGGCGCGCAGTCCGGCGAGTTCCTCAAGGTCATCCACGAGCTGCTGCTCGGCGAGCACGGGTTCTACGACGAGATCTTCATGTCGCTGCGCATCCCGTACGAGCCGGTGCGGTGGACGCGCGACGTGGCGCACACGACCGAGGGGCAGATCGGCAAGGCGGCCCGGGTCGTGGAGCTCATCCACGCCTACCGCGTGCGCGGCCACCTGATGGCCGACACGAACCCGCTGGAGTTCGAGATCCGCCGCCACCCCGACCTGGACGTCATCCAGCACGGGCTGACCCTGTGGGACCTCGACCGCGTGTTCCCGGTCGGCGGCTTCGCCGGCAAGCAGAAGATGAAGCTGCGCGAGGTGCTGGGCGTCCTGCGCGACTCGTACTGCCGCCGCGTCGGCGTGGAGTACATGCACATCCAGGACCCGGTGCAGCGCCGGTGGATCCAGGAGCGCATCGAGACAAAGTACGCCAAGCCCTCCACCGACGAGCAGAAGCACGTGCTCAACCGGCTCAACCGCGCCGAGGCGTTCGAGACCTTCCTACAGACGAAGTACGTCGGGCAGAAGCGATTCTCCCTCGAGGGCGGCGAGTCGCTGATCCCGCTCATGGACGAGGTCCTGCAGGCGGCCGCCGAGTCGGGGCTGGACGAGGTCGTCATCGGCATGGCCCACCGGGGCCGGCTCAACGTGCTGACCAACATCGTCGGCAAGCCGTACGAGAAGGTGTTCTCCGAGTTCGAGGGCCACCTGGACCCGAAGTCGGCGCACGGCTCCGGCGACGTGAAGTACCACCTCGGCCAGTCCGGCAAGTTCACCACCCCGGACGGCGAGCACTCGACGAAGGTGTCACTGACGGCGAACCCGTCGCACCTGGAGGCGGTCGACCCGGTGCTGGAGGGCATCGTGCGGGCCAAGCAGGACCGCATCGACCTCAAGCTGGAGGGCTACACGGTCCTGCCGCTCATGGTGCACGGCGACGCGGCCTTCGCGGGCCAGGGCGTGGTGGCCGAGACGCTGAACCTGTCCCAGCTGCGCGGCTACCGCACGGGCGGCACCGTGCACGTCGTGGTCAACAACCAGGTCGGCTTCACGACGGCCCCGGAGTACTCGCGCTCGTCCATGTACTCGACGGATGTGGCGCGCATGATCCAGGCGCCCATCTTCCACGTGAACGGCGACGACCCCGAGGCCGTGGTCCGGGTCGCCCGGCTGGCGTTCGAATACCGCCAGGCGTTCAACAAGGACGTCGTCATCGACATGCTCTGCTACCGCCGGCGCGGTCACAACGAGGGCGACGACCCGTCGATGACCAACCCGCTGATGTACCAGATCATCGACACCAAGCGCTCGGTCCGCAAGATCTACACCGAGGAGCTGATCGGGCGGGGCGACATCTCGCTCGACGAGGCCGAGGTGTCGCTGCGCGACTTCCAGAGCGAGCTGGAGAAGGTCTTCAAGGCCACCCGCGACGCCGCGACCACGGGCGCGGCCCGCGCGGTGCGCGGCGCGGTCGCCGAGCCGGAGCCGGTCGTCGACACCGGCGTCCCCGCCGAGGAGATCGCCCGCATCGGCCAGGCGCACCTGGAGCTGCCCGAGGGCTTCACCCCGCACAAGCGGGTCATGCAGCTGCTGCAGCGCCGCGCCAAGATGGCCGTCGAGGGCGACATCGACTGGGGTTTCGGCGAGATCCTGGCGTTCGGTTCGCTGGTCAGCAAGGGCGCGACCGTCCGCCTGTCCGGTCAGGACTCGCGGCGCGGCACGTTCGTGCAGCGCCATGCCTCCGTCGTGGACGCGCAGACCGGCGACGACTACCTGCCGCTGAAGACGCTCGCGGAGCAGGGCGGCGGCCGGTTCTTCGTGCACGACTCGCTGCTGAGCGAGTTCGCCGTCCTCGGCTTCGAGTACGGGTACTCCGTGGAGAACGTCGACGCGCTCGTGCTGTGGGAGGCGCAGTTCGGCGACTTCGCCAACGGCGCGCAGTCCATCGTGGACGAGTTCATCTCCTCGGGCGAGGCCAAGTGGGGCCAGCGCTCCTCCGTCGTGTTGCTGCTGCCGCACGGCCACGAGGGTCAGGGCCCCGACCACACGTCCGGCCGGCCTGAGCGCTACCTGCAGCTGTGCGCCGACGACAACATGCGGGTCGCGATCCCGACCACCCCGGCCAACCACTTCCACCTGCTGCGCCGCCAGGCGCTGTCGCCGAAGAAGAAGCCGCTGGTCGTGTTCACGCCCAAGTCGCTGCTGCGGCACCGGCTGTGCGTGTCCCCGGTCGCGGACTTCACCACGGGCGGGTTCCAACCGGTGTTGGACGACCCGGGCTTCGGCGACTTCACCCCGAACCCGTCGGCGATCACGCGGGTGATCCTGTGTTCCGGCAAGGTCTTCTACGACCTGCTGCAGGCGCGCGCCGAGCGCGGCATCACGGACACGGCGATCGTCCGCATGGAGCAGCTCGCCCCGCTGCCGGTCGACGAGATCCGGACGGTGCTGGGCCGGTACGGGAACGCCAAGGACCTGGTCTGGGTCCAGGAGGAGCCGGCGAACCAGGGCGCCTGGTCGTTCATCGCGCTCAACCTGCTCGAGCACCTCGACGGCATCCCGCTGCGTCGCGTCTCCCGGCCCGCGGCCGCGGCCCCCGCCGGCGGCTCGGCCAAGACCCACGACGCCGAGCAGGCCGCGCTCATCGAGGCCGCCCTCCCCCGTTCTTAATCTTGGACCCGTGGCGAAAAGGGACCACATAGCGACCCCTTTTCGCCACACCATGAAAGTGGAGCAGCACATGTACTTCACCGACCGGGGCATCGAGGAGCTTGCGTCCCGTCGCGGGGACGAGGAGGTCAGCCTCGAATGGCTGGCCGAGCGTCTGCGCGATTTTGTCGACCTCAACCCGGAGTTCGAGACCCCCATCGAACGGCTGGCGACCTGGCTGGCCAGGCTTGATGACGAGGATGAGGACTAAAGCCCTTATCAACGCCGTCGAAACTGGCCGACCGTAGCCTGGTAAAGGGATCTTCGAGGAGGGCCGCGGTGGCACGCAGCGTGTACCTGACCGGGCTGGAGCCCGGCGGTGGGAAGTCGACCGTGGCGCTCGGCGTCGCCGAGCTGCTCTCGCGGCGGGTGCGCCGGCTGGCGGTGTTCCGGCCGGTGGTCGGCGGCGCCGACGACCCGATCGTGGCGCTGCTGCGCGACCGTTACCAGCTCACGGACGCCGGCTACGGCCTGACGTACGCCGAGGCGGCGGCCCTGCACAGCCAGGGGCAGCCGGACCAGATCCTGGGCCGCATCATCGACCGCTACCACGCGGTGACCGACGACGCGGACGCCGTGATCGTGGTGGGGTCCGACTTCGGCGTGGGCCCCGACGATCCGGGCCTGCCCGAGGAGCTGGCCATGAACGCCCGGCTGGCCAACGAGTTCGAGGCCGTCGTGATCGGCATCGTCGACGGGTGCAACCGCACCGCCGAGGCGGTCGCGGGCGCCGTGCGCAGCGCGTACCACTCGCTGGGTGAGCTGGGCACGACGGTCGTCGCGATGATCGCGAACCGCACCATCCCGCGGGACCGCTTCGCGATCCTGGAGGAGGCGCCGCTGCCCGTGCCGGTGTACGTCCTGCCGGCCAACGCGGCGATCTCGGCGCCCACGGTCGCCGAGGTGGCCGACGCGCTGGGCGCCCGCCGCCTGCTCGGCGACGACGCGGCGTACTCCCGCGACGCGCTGCGGTTCATCGTGGGCGCCGCGCACGTACCGGTGTTCCTGAGCCACCTCGCGGACGGCGGCGTGGTGATCACCCCGGGCGACCGGGACGACCTGGTCACCGCGACGTTCGCGGCGCACGCGTCGGGCTCGGTCTCGGTCGCCGGCGTGGTGCTGACCCTGGGCGAGACGCCCGACCAGCGGGTGCTCGACGTGGTCGGCCGGCTGCGCACCGACCTGCCCGTGCTCTCCGTGGAGCACGACAGCTTCACCACCGTGGCGGCCCTGGACAACCTGCGCGGCCAGCTGTCGGCCCACACGCCCCGCAAGATCGAGGCCGCGCTCGGCCTGTTCGAGTCCCACGTCGACACCCGCGAGCTGTCGCGCCGCCTGGACGTGGCCCGCTCCGCCCGGGTCACCCCCCTCATGTTCGAGTACGCCCTGATCGAGCGCGCCCGCCGCGACCCGCGCCACGTCGTGCTCCCCGAGGGCACCGAGGACCGGATCCTGCGCGCCGCCGAGGTGGTGCTGCGCCGGGGCGTGGCCCGCCTGACCCTGCTCGGGCCGCCCGAGGAGATCACCCGCCGCGCCCGGGAGCTGGGCCTGGACGTCACCGCCGCCGAGCTGGTGGACCCGGCGACGTCGTCGTGGCGCGACGAGTTCGCCGCCGAGTACGCCAAGCTGCGCGCCCACCGGGGCGTCACCCTCGACGCGGCGCACGACACGGTCAGCGACGTGAACTACTTCGGCACGCTCATGGTGCACACCGGCCGCGCGGACGCCATGGTGTCCGGGGCGACCCACCCGACGGCCGACACGATCCGACCCGCCTTCGAGATCATCAAGGTGGTGCCGGGCCTGAGCGTCTCGTCGTCGGTGTTCTTCATGTGCCTCGCCGACCACGTGCTGGTCTACGGCGACTGCGCGATCAACCCGGACCCGACGGCCGAGCAGCTCGCCGACATCGCGCTGTCGTCCGCGCAGACGGCGGCCCGGTTCATGGTCGAGCCGAAGGTGGCCATGCTGTCGTACTCGACGGGCACCTCCGGGCACGGCGCCGATGTCGACAAGGTGGTCGCGGCGACGAAGCTCATCCGGGAACGCGCGCCGGAGCTGCTGGTGGAGGGCCCCATCCAGTACGACGCGGCGGTCGACCCGGCCGTGGCGGCCACGAAGCTGCCGGGCTCCCCGGTCGCGGGACAGGCGACGGTGCTGATCTTCCCGGACCTGAACACGGGCAACAACACGTACAAGGCGGTGCAGCGGTCGGCCGGCGCGGTGGCCGTCGGGCCGGTGCTGCAGGGCCTGCGCAAGCCCGTCAACGACCTGTCCCGGGGCGCGACCGTGCCCGACATCATCAACACGATCGCGATCACCGCGATCCAGGCGCAGGGCTGAGGCATGTCGCGCATCCTGGTGCTCAACTGCGGTTCCTCGTCGGTGAAGTGGCGGCTGTTCGACGGCCCCGACACGGTCGGCAAGGGCCTGGTCGAGCGCGTCGGCACGGGCGGCCCGGCCGACCACGACGCCGCGCTGTCCGAGATCATGTCCGCGGCTGACCTGTCGGGCCTGGCCGCCGTCGGTCACCGGGTCGTCCACGGCGGCGACAGGTTCAGCGCGCCGACCCTCGTCACCGACGAGGTGTTCGCGGCGGTCCGCGACCTGGTGCCGCTCGCGCCGCTGCACAACCCGGCCAACCTCACCGGCATCGAGGTCGCCCGCAGGCTGCTGCCCGGCGTGCCGCAGGTCGCGATCTTCGACACGGCGTTCCACCGGACGATGCCGGCCTGGGCCCGGGCGTACGCGATCGACACCTCGGTGGCCGGCAAGTGGGGCATCCAGCGGTACGGCTTTCACGGCACGTCCCACGCGTACGTGTCGCGGCGGACCGCCGCGCTGCTCGACCGGCCGGTCGAGCACACCAACGTGATCACGCTGCACCTGGGCAACGGGGCCAGCGCGTGCGCGGTGGCCGGCGGGCACAGCCTCATCACCTCGATGGGCATGTCCCCGCTGGAGGGCCTCGTCATGGGCACCCGCAGCGGCGACATCGACCCGACGATCATCTTCCACCTGCGCCGGGTCGGCGGGCTCGGCGTCGACGAGATCGACGACCTGCTCAACCGGCGCAGCGGCCTGATGGGCCTGGCCGGCGACAACGACATGCGCGAGATCGAGGCCCGCCGCGACGCCGGCGACGAGGCCGCGACCCTGGCATTCGACGTCTACTGCCAGCGCGTCAAGGGCTACGTCGGCGCGTACGCCGCCCTGCTCGGCCGGGTGGACGCGGTGACCTTCACGGCGGGCGTCGGCGAGAACTCGGCGCCGGTGCGCGAGGCGTGCCTCGCCGGGCTCGACCCGTTCGGCATCGCGGTCGACCCCGACCGCAACGCGGCCCGGGGGGGCGAGCGCGTCATCTCCCCCGACGGCGCCCGGGTCGCGGTCTGCGTGATCCCCACCGACGAGGAACTCGAGATCGCCACCCAGACCCGCACGGTCCTCGCCACCACCTGACGACCCGCCCACGGCCGCTCCGGCCGGACGGGATTTCGGGTTATGGCGCCTTAGGTCGGGAATCCGGGGCGGCATTCCAAACCTAAGGCGGCAGCACCGGCCGGAACCGGACTAGCGGCGCGTAAGTTCCACGCACCTGTCGAAAGGTTTACTCGCGCCCAGCCGGCCGCGGATGCGACGGCCAGCCGCGCCCGGCCGGGGGGCCCGGCCACGAGGGCGAGGGGTCGCGCCAGGTCGGGCGGGGATCAGGCCGAGTGGTCGAGGACGACCTTCCCGAACACCGCACCCGAGTTCAGCCGCTCGAACGCCGACCGCGCCTCGCGGAACGGGTAGACCGAGTCGATCACCGGGCGGACCCGGCCCTCGGCGCACAGCGCCAGCAGCTCGGCGAGCTCGTCGCGGGTGCCCATCGACGCGCCGAGCAGCTCCAGCTGCATCGCGAAGACCCGGCGCAGGTCGATGGTCGCGAGGTGGCCGGAGGTCGATCCGGACACGACGACGCGGGCGCCCGGCGCGGCGCACTTGAGGGAGTGGTCCAGCGTCGCCGCGCCGACCGTCTCGATCACCACGCCGACGCGTTCGGGCAGACGGGCGCCGGGCTCGACGGCCGTCGCCCCCAGTTCGGCGGCGCGCTCGCGCTTGCCCGGGTCGCGGCTGGTCGCGTACACCCGCTTGCCCAGCGCGACGCCGAGCACGACGGCGGCGGTGGCGACCCCGCCGCCCGCGCCCTGCACCAGGACCGCCTCCGCGTCCGCGATGCGGCCGCGGGAGACCAGCATGTGGTACGCCGTGAGCCACGCGGTCGGTAGGCAGGCCGCCGCGGCGGCGTCCACGCCAGCCGGCAGGGGCACGAGGCACGCCTCGGGGACGGCGACCCGCTCGGCAAGGGTGCCCTGGTGACGCTCGGACAGCAGGGAGAACCCGCGGGGGTCGGCGGGGTCGGGCACGACGGGGTAGATGACCACCGGGGCGCCGTCGGGGGCGGCCCCCACGGCGTCGCAGCCGAGGATCATGGGGAGCCGGTCGGCGGGCAGCCCGACCCCGCGCAGCGACCACAGGTCGTGGTGGTTCAGGGCACTGAACCGCACGTCGACGACGGTCCAGCCGGCGTCCGCGGGGGCCGGCTCGGGGCGCTCCCCGATAACCAACCCGGCGAGCGAATTGTCAGCATCTGTCGTTTCTGCGAATACCGCCTGCATGATCACCTACACGTTCGCTGGGTGCCCAATATCTCTGTCGGCGTTCGCATGATCGCTCCCCAGAAGGGCGGATCCATCGCTTTTGCGCCCCTTGAAGAGCCGTTTTACCGGCAGTTAAACTCGCCGTCACTTGTTCGCATTGCGAGCGGGAAACCGGCTGGCCGCCCACCCGCAATGGTGGCACGCGGCCGGCATTCCTGTGCACCTGCCGTGGAGGGCGTCCGATGAGGACCGGAGCATCAGTCGACTGCCTGGGCGGCGCCGCGCTGTGCGGCGACGGCCTGACCCACCGTCGCGAGCGCTAGCCGTGTCCGCTACCCCTCAGCCCAACGCCCGCTCGACCGTGCTGCGCCCGGCCGCCCGTTCGCGGGCGCTGCGCCTCTACTCCGCCACGGTGCCGCTGCGCCTGCGGACCGCGATCCGCGCCCGGCTGTCGCCGGAGACCCGGTCGTACGTGGCGCGCCGGCTCACCGTCGCCGGCCCGCTCACCAAGGTCACCGACCGGCTCGTCGAGCTGCCCGGCAAGGCGCGGTACGCGTCCGCCATCCGCGACGGCGACCACGCGCTGGTGCATTCGCCGGAGGGTGTCGTCGCCGCCCGTGTCCGGGCCGACCTGACGCCGCTGTCCGCCCGCCGCGAGGTCCTGCGCGAGGTCATGGACATGCTCACCGAAGCGGGCATCCCGTTCTTCTGCGTGCGCGGCTTCCACGATCTGACCAGCGCCGTCGCCGTGTCCAGGAAACACCGGCCAGCCGTGCTGGCGGCCCTCACCGAGCACTGCCGCCGCGAGCCGGGCTTCCTCGGTCAGGTCTTCGACCGTCGCCTGAACCCGCTGCGCCCGGGCGACCGCGCCGCGGGCCGCCTGGCCAAGGCCGAGACCGTCCGCCTCGTCCACTACTTCACCGACCCGACCGGTTCGCTCGTGGTGGGCGATGCCGCGGGCTGCGACATCGAGTTCTGGCGTCCCGTCGACGGCCGGCTGGAGGCGCCCCGGCCGAACCGGGCCGCCGACGTCGTGGCGGCGGACGGCCCGACCGTCGTCGTCCGCGAGTCGGCGTTCAGCCGGCTGGTCACCGACGACACGCCCGGTTTGCTCGACTACCCCACGCGGCCCGAGATGCTGGGCCAGCTCGTCGACGACATCACGTTCCCGATCGACGTGGTCTACACCTGGGTGGACGGGTCCGATCCCGCCTGGCGCCGGCGCCGCGACGCCGCGCGCGGCCAGGTCACCGACGACCTCAACGACCAGTCGGCGAACGAGTCCCGCTTCGTCAGCCGCGACGAGCTGCGCTACTCCATGCGTTCGCTGTTCAACTTCGCGCCGTGGGTGCGCCACATCTACCTGGTCACGGACGATCAGGTGCCGGCGTGGCTGGACACCACGAGCCCGCACGTCACCGTGGTGAGCCACCGGGAGATCTTCGGCGACGCCGGCCAGCTGCCGACGTTCAACTCGCACGCCATCGAGACCCGGCTGCACCACATCCCCGGCCTGTCCGAGCACTTCCTCTACTTCAACGACGACGTCATGCTCGGCCGTCCGCTCGTGCCGCAGACCTTCTTCCAGGGCAACGGCCTGTCCAAGATGTTCCCCTCGCGGGCCAAGGTCGACCCCGCGCAGATCGACATCAGCGCCGACATCCCGTCGACGGCCGCGGGCAAGAACAACCGCCGGCTCATCAGCGACGCCTTCGACCGCCAGTTGACGTTCAAGATGAAGCACGTCCCACACGCGCTGCGTCGCGACGTGCTCCTGGAGCTCGAGGGCCGCTATCCCGCGGAGATCACGGCCACCGCACAGCACCAGTTCCGCCATCCCGGGGACGTGTCACTCACCTCGTCGCTCTACCAGTACTACGCGTACCTGACGAACCGGGCGGCCATCGACAACATCATCTACATGTACGTGGACCTGGCCGCGCCGGACACGCCCGGCCTGCTCCGGCTCGCCCTCGCGAAGCGCAACTACGACGTGTACTGCCTCAACGACACGGACAGCACGCCCGAAGAGATGGCGCGCCAGAGCAAGGTGCTGCACGAGTTCCTGTCCGCCTACTACCCCGTGCCCGCGCCCTGGGAACTGCCCGACGGGGACGCCCGATGATGCCAGGATCAGGCAGGCGGCGCCGGTCGCCCGCATGGTGAGCCGGAAGCTCCGGTTTCACCCACCGTCCGTGGTCGCCGACGCGCGCGGCCAGCCGACGGTGATCGCGATCGGTCGCACCGGACTACCGGGGTCCGGCGCATGGTAGGGGACCGCTGGGTGAGCGAGCGGCTGGGCGCCCCGGCGCACGAGGGATGGGCACAGAAAAGGTCATGAATAGTAAGGCAGCGAAGTCCCTGCTGGCCCGGCTCGGCCGGAGTCTGCCCGCGGGGTCGGCTCAGCGCCTGCGGCGCGCCCGCCATCAGTACCGCACCGAGGTGAAGCCGAAGGCCCGCCAGGCATGGGTGGGCCTCGCCGGGCGCATGGTCCGGGTGACGGCCGCCGGCACGACAGCGGGTACGACCTACCTCGGCGTTGCCGACGGCCACACCCTGAACCTCCAGGCCGAGTTGCCCGACTTCGACGGCGTGCCGCCAACCGCCGCCGACCTGATCTTCAGCCGGGACCGCGTCACCCGCCGGACACCGGTCACCGTACGGGTGACCGAGGACGGTCAATGGCTCGCTGAGGGCACCGTCCTGCTCGGCGACAGCCCCGGCCGGTTCGCGCTGGGCCACGGCGACTGGCAGCTCGGCCTCGCCGTGACGCTGGCGTCCGGCGAGACGCGCCAGCTCACGCTGCGCCGCTCGGTCACGCACACGCCCCGGGCGGCTGGACCGACCGCGTTGGTGCCCCCGTGCCCCGACAGCGGCACCCTCTACCGCCCGAGCGCCTCACTGTTCGGCACCTGGCAACTGACCGTCCGCGCGGGTCAGCCGTGCGCCGAGGTGGTCCGGGTGGTCCTGGACCTGGGTCGGGCCGAGGTCGTGGGCCGGTTCGTCGGCGTGGCCGACCCCACCGGCGCCACCGCGCAGTTCGTCCGCCGGGAGGACAACGCGACCCACGACGCGGCCGTCTCGATGGCGAACGGGCTCTTCTCCGTGGCCCTGCCGCTGGCCGCGCTGGCGCCGACCGAACGCGACAACGACGTCTGGGACCTGGACGTCGTGCTGCGCGGTCGGCGGCTGCGGGTCGGGCGTTACCTGCACGACCTCGAGAACCTCGACGCGGTTCTGCGGCCCGTCGAGCAGCGCATGCCGCTGCCCGGAGGCGCGACCTTCCGCCTCAGTCCCTTCTACACGCCCGCCGGCAGTCTGGCGCTCGCCTGCGCCACCGCAACACCAGGAGTTCGCGCATGAGGATCACGTTTCTGCTCACCACGGCCGACGCTATGGGGGGCACCGAACGTGCCATCTTCACGCAGGCCGAATACCTCGCGCGTGAGCACGACATCCAGGTCATCAGCGTCTTCCGGACCAGCACGGAGCGCTTCTTCGCGGTGGACCCGCGCATCAGGGTCAGCTACCTGGTGGACAACGTCGGGGCGGTCCCCCGCCCCGTCCGCAAGAGCACGCTGACCGACGCCCAGTGCCAGGCACTGGCCGCGGCGGACAGTCGTCTCATCCCCAAGCGCTGGGAGGTGGCCTTCAACAAGCTGGCGGAGATCGAGCTCGAGTACGCCCTGCGCGAGCTGGACACGGACATCCTCGTCTCCTCCTCGCCGGCGCTCATGGCGGCCACCACCACGTTCGCCCGCCCCGAGGTCATCACCGTGCACCAGGAGCACCGCCCGTCCCAGCTGCGGGTCGGCACCGGTGAGCCCCTGTTCCAGTACGCGCCCCGGCTGGACGCCCTGGTCGTTCTCACCGAGCGCACGCGGGAGTGGTTCGCCGAGAGCATGCGCGAGCTCGCTCCCCGGCTCGAGATCATCGGCAACGCCCTGCCCGGCGGCTTCCGGCCGCAGTCGAGCCGGACGGCCAAGATTGTCACCATCGCCGGCCGGATGGTGAAGGACAAGCAGATCGACCACGCCGTCCAGGCCTTCGCGACCGTGGCCGAGGACCACCCGGACTGGATCCTGCGGGTGATCGGCGACGGCCCGACCATGGTTGCCGTCCGCAAGCTCGCGGAGAGCCTGGGCCTCAACGAGAACGTCCAGTTCCTCGGCTCTGTCCAGCACATGCCCGAGGAGTGGTCGAAGTCCAGCATCGCGCTGCTCACCTCGAAGGACGGCGAGGCGCTGCCGCTGGTGCTCATCGAGGCGTTCACGGCGGGCGTGCCGGCGATCGCGTACGACTGCCAGACCGGCCCCGCCGAGATCATCACGCATGGCGTGAACGGCTACGTCATCGGCGGCGACGACGTCGACGCCCTCAGCGACGCGATCCGGCGGCTGGTCGAGGACGAGCCGCTGCGCCACGCGTTCGGCGCGGCGGCGCTCAAGGCCGCCGAGGCGTACGACCTGCCCACGATCATGGGTCAGTGGACGACGTTGTACACGGACCTGTTGCGCGACCGGCACTCCGCGGCCCGACTGGACCGCCAGACGGACCGGCTGGCCGCCTGGGTCGCGGGGACCGGCGGCTCCGGCCTGGCGCCGGCGGCACCCCGCCCGGACCGGCCGCTGTTCCAGCTCACGGCCCGCGACATCGAGCAGACGATCGCCGCGAAGGACGACTCACTCGTCCGCGCCGCGGGCCGGCTCTGCCTGGAGTCGGACGAGATCACGCCCAACGAGGCCGTCGACCGCAACCTCCGGCTGGTCGCCGACGTGCTGGACCGGCACAACGTCGCCTACTGGCTGATCCGCAACGACGGCGTCCGCCACCGCGTGGCGGTCCACGAGCGTGACCGGCAGGCCATCCTCGACGCCCTGACCGAGGGTTTCGCCGAGACCGCCGTGTACGCCGAGCTGATCAGTTATGCCGGCATCGTCTCCGGCGTGACCCTGGCCTCCCTGACCGGGACTGCCGAGGAGGGCCAGAAGTGTGGCGGCCTGCGCGTCTTCCAGCCGGTGGTGACGTCCTCACGGACGCTGCGCTTCGCCGCGGGGTACGGGTGTGACATCGAGTTCTGGCGCGAGGACGAGAGCGCGGACGGCAGCCTCAGGGCGACGCGCCGCACGCTGATCGGTGACGTCATCCCGGCCGCCGTCGTGGCCGCCACGGTCACCACCGAGTACGCCGGTCGCACGTACCCCACGCTGGCGCCGTTCACCGAGACGCTGGTGTCCGACGTGACCCTGCCGATCGACGTGGTCTACACGTGGGTCGACGGCGACGACCCGGCCTGGCAGGCGCGGAAGAACTCGCTGCTCGCCGGCCTCGGCCGGCCGCCCCTGGACGCCGCCAGCGGCAACGCCCGGTTCTCCAGCCGGGACGAGCTACGGTACTCGCTGCGCTCGGTCGCCATGTACGCCCCCTGGGTACGCAAGATCTTCCTGGTGACCGACGGCCAGACGCCGAGCTGGCTGGACACCAGCCACCCACGCATCCAGATGGTCAGCCACAAGGAGCTGTTCGGCGACCGCGGCGCCCTGCCGACCTTCAACTCGCACGCCATCGAGTCCCAGTTGCACCACATCGAGGGCCTCTCCGAACACTTCCTGTACTTCAACGACGACGTCTTCCTCGGTCGTCCGATGTCGGCCAGCTCGTTCTTCGGCCCCAACGGCGTGGCGAACTTCTTCCTGTCGCCGACCACCGTGCCGATGACGCCGCTCAGCGACGCCGACGACTTCAACTTCGCGGCCGGCAAGAACAACCGGGAGCTCATCCGGGAGGCGTTCGGGCACACGCTCACCCACGCCTTCCTGCACACCCCGCACGCCCTGCGGGTCAGCGTGCTCCGCGATATCGAGCAGCGTTTCGCGGCGGCGGTCGACCGGACGGCCAGCAGTCAGCTGCGCTCGGCCACCGACATCAGCATCCCGTCGTCACTGCACCACTACTACGGTTACTTCACCGGGCGCTCCGCGCCCGGCACCCTGCGGGTCGCCTACGTGAACCTCGGCGACGCCGCGCAGCACCCGAAGCTCAGCCAGATCCTGACGGCCCGCGACCATGACGTGTTCTGCCTCAACGACACCCACCACGGGACCGTCTCCGAGGCTGAACGGGCCCAGGTCGCCCAGGTGTTCCTCGACAACTACTTCCCGGTGGCCAGCGAGTTCGAGCGGGGCAGCCTGCGCAACCTGCACAGCGCGCGATGACCGTACCGGCCGTGGTGTCAGGCTGACGCCACCGCGACGGCGCGTGCCGTCGCGGTGGCCATCAGTCTGACCCTGGCTACCGTGTGACGCCCTCCTGGCGGGCCACCTCGGCGACGATCGCGGCGACCGCCGGGGCGACGCGGGGGTCGAGCGGCGAGGGCACGATCGCGCCGGCCGACAGTTCGTCGGCGACGATCGCGGCGATTGCGTCGGCGGCGGCGAGCTTCATGGCGTCGGTGACGCGGGTGGCCCGGGCGTCCAACGCGCCCCGGAAGATGCCCGGGAACGCCAGCACGTTGTTGATCTGGTTCGGGAAGTCGCTGCGCCCGGTGGCGACCACGGCCGCGTAGCGGGCCGCGACGTCCGGGTGCACCTCGGGGGTCGGGTTGGCCAGCGCGAAGATCGCCCCGCCGGGCGCCATGCCGGCCAGGGCCTCCTCGCCGATCGTGCCGCCCGACACGCCGACCAGCACGTCCGCGCCGCGCAACGCGTCGACGATGCCGCCGCGGACGCCGCGCGGGTTGGTGATCCCGGCGAGCGCGGCCTTCTCCGGGTCCAGGTCGCCCCGGTCACGGTGGATCACACCGCGCGAGTCGAGCACGACGACGTCGGTGGCGCCGCCGGTGAGCAGCATGCGGGCGACCGCGTTGCCGGCCGCGCCCGCGCCACTGACCACGATGCGCAGGTCGGCGACCTTGCGGTCGAGCACGACGGCGGCGTTGCGCAGCGCGGCCAGCACGACGATGGCCGTGCCGTGCTGGTCGTCGTGGAAGACCGGGATGTTGAGCGCGGCGTCGAGGCGACGCTCGATCTCGAAGCACCGGGGGGCGCTGATGTCCTCCAGGTTGATGCCGCCGAACGAGGGCGCCAGCGCGGTGACCGCCGCGATGATCTCCTCGGTGTCCTGCGTGTCGAGGCAGATCGGCACGGCGTCGACCTCGCCGAACTGCTTGAACAGGACCGCCTTGCCCTCCATCACGGGCAGGGCGGCGCGCGGGCCGATGTTGCCCAGCCCGAGCACGGCGCTGCCGTCGGTCACGACGGCCACGGCGTGCGCCACCCAGGTGTAGGTGTCGGCCAGGCTGGGGTCGGCGGCGATGGCCTCGCAGACCTGCGCGACCCCGGGGGTGTAGGCGATGGACAGGTCCTCGCGCGAGGCGAGGGCGACCGTCGAGGCGGTGGTCAGCTTGCCACCGCGATGGGCCTGGAAAATGGATGCGTCGTACGTCACGAGGGCTCCCACACACACGTCGACATTGACGATGAATCGCGACTTTTATTGCGATCGATGCGATTAGCGGGGGTCGCCCGTTTCCGTCCCCGAGCATAGCCGCCAGCGCAAGCGTGGCCACCACTGCAGCACGACCCGGGCCTCGATGTTCGCGACACCATAGCTGGTCGAGTCGGCCGAGGCATACGGGTTATCGCCGGCGAGCCACCACCCGTCACCCTCCCGACGCACCACCCGCTTGACCACAAGGAGGTCCGGCCGTGACCTAAATCGCGCCAGCACCACATCGCCCGGCCGTGGGGCGCGGCCACCGCGTCTGGCCAGCACCGCGTCGCCGTCGCGCAGTGTGGGCGCCATCGAAGGGCCTTTGACGAGTACGGCGAACACGACGCGCCTCCGTGCGTGGGCCACCCTGTCGAGGGGTAGGGTCCGGTAGGAGGATCATCGCAAACTTCCCATGGAGGGCCCTGATGCGGCTGCCACGCATTCTCACACCTCGCACCGTCGCGAGCGCCCACTGCGACCTGCCCTGCGGCGTCTACGACCCGGCGCAGGCCCGGATCGAGGCCGAGTCGGTCAAGGCGGTCATCGAGAAGTACCAGGCCAACGAGGACGTCGAGTTCCGCACCCGCGCCCTGATCATCAAGGAGCAGCGCGCGGAGCTGGTCAAGCACCACCTGTGGGTGCTGTGGACCGACTACTTCAAGGCCCCGCACTTCGAGAAGTACCCGCAGCTTCACCAGCTGTTCAACGAGGCGACCAAGCTCGCGGGCGCGGCGGGCGCCAAGGGCACCACCGACCTCGCCAAGGCCGAGGAGCTGCTCGCCAAGATCGACGAGATCGCGAAGATCTTCTGGGAGACGAAGCAGGGGTGAGTTCCCCGGTCGTCACCGTGCGGCGGGTACGTCCAACGGACGTGCCCGCCGTCGTCGCGATGGTCCACGAACTCGCCGAGTTCGAACGCGCCGCCGACCAGTGCTGGCTTACCGAGGACCAGCTCACGACGGCCCTGTTCGGCGACACGCCGGCCCTGTTCGGCCACGTGGCCGTCGACCCGTCGACGGACCAGATCGCCGGGTTCGCGCTGTGGTTCCTCAACTTCTCCACGTGGGCCGGCGTGCACGGCATCTATTTGGAGGACCTCTACGTCCGCCCGGCCGCCCGCGGCACCGGCGCCGGCCGCGCGCTGCTGCAGGCCCTCGCGGCGCTGTGCGTCGAGCGCGGCTACGCCCGGCTGGACTGGTGGGTCCTGCACTGGAACCCGGCCCGCGACTTCTACGCCGCCCTGGGCGCCGCCGCGATGGACGAGTGGATCCCGTACCGCCTCACCGGCGACGCCCTGCACGCCCTCGCGTCCGGGTAGGGACCGCCCGCCGGGCACGGATGGTGTAGACGCTGCCGGCAGCCGGGTGCTGGCCGCCTCCGCGGGCAGCGCTTAGATGACGACGGCCGTCGCCGGGGCCGCGACCGTGGCCGCGACAACCGCGGCCAGCCGCCAGCGGCGCCGAGAAGATCGGCACATGTCTTCCTGAAAGTCGCCCGCCCACATCGGATCTTGGGGGCTTCACCCTCCCTCCCATGGGCCGTGGACGCCCCCAAGATCCGCTAGGCGCGGTCAGGGGACGGTGATGGTGAGTGCGGCCTCGGCGGGGTGCCAGGCGAGGTGGGTGACGCGGCCGGCCGCGCCGAGGTCGGCTTCCGCCGTGCGGAGCAGCGCCAAGGTAGCCGCGTCGCCGGCCACCGTGACGACGTCGAACTCGGCGCGCATGGACAGCTTGCGCACCGACTTCTCCCGGCGGATCTGCCCGAGCGCCTCCGCGACCAGGGCGAACAGGCCGTCGTCAGCGGCGTCGCCGGCAGGCGTCGGCCAGGGGGCGCGGTGGACCGAGCCGTCATGCCACCACGACCACGCCTCCTCGGTCGCGTACGGCAGGACCGGGGCGAGCAGCCGCAGCAGCACGTCCAGGCCCGTCGCCAGCGCGGCGCGGGCCGAGTCGGCGGCCGGGCCGGAGCCGTAGGCACGGTCCTTGACCAGCTCGATGTAGTCGTCGCAGAACCGCCAGAAGAACGTCTCCGCGGCGACGAGCGCGGTGGTGTAGTCGTGGGCCGCCATCGCGTCGGTGGCGACACGCACCACACCGTCCAGCTCGGCGAGCATGGCGAGATCCAGTGGCTCCGTGGGTTCGCCGTCCGACAAAAGGCCCAGGACGAACTTCGTCGCGTTGAGGACCTTGGTGGCCAGGCGGCGGCCGACCTTCATCTGGCCCTCGTCGAGCGCCGTGTCCACGCCCGGGCGGCCGGACGCGGCCCAGTAGCGCACCCCGTCCGCGCCGAAGCGGTCCAGATAGTACGCCGGGCCGGTCTCGGCGTTGCCCTTCGACTTGGACAGCTTCTTGCGGTCCGGGTCGAGGATCCAGCCGGAGATCACGGCCGTGTGCCACGGCAGCGCCGCGGACTCGGCGCGGGCGCGGACCACGGTCGCGAACAGCCAGGTACGGATGATCTCGTGGGCCTGCGCCCGGTGGTCCATGGGGTACACCCGCGCGTACAGGTCCTCGTCCACGCACCAGCCGCCCGCGATCTGCGGGGTCAGCGAAGAGGTGGCCCACGTGTCCATCACGTCGGGGTCGGCCACGAACCCGCCCGGGACGCCCCGGTCGGCTTCGGCGAATCCGTCGGGCACGTCGGTCGTCGGGTCGACGGGCAGCCGCGACTCGTCCGGCGTGATCGGACGCTCATGGTCCGGCGAGCCGTCGGGCAGCACCGGGTACCACACCGGGAAGGGCACGCCGAAGAACCGCTGCCGGCTGATGAGCCAGTCGCCGACCAGGCCGCCGACCCAGTGCTCGTACCGGTGGCGCATGTAGTCGGGCACGAAGACGAGCTGCCGCCCGTACTCGAGAAGGTCCTGTCTGAGCCCGGCGTCGCGGCCGCCGTTGCGGATGTACCACTGACGGGTCGCGACGATCTCGAGCGGGCGCTCGCCGCGCTCGTAGAACTTCACCGGGTGCGTGATGGGCCGGGGCTCGCCGACGAGCGCGTCGCCCAGCATCCCGATGATCTCCCGCCGGGCGGCGTTGACGGTGCTGCCGGCGAGCCGCCCATACAACACGGGGTCCACATCGGACGGCGGCTCGGGCAGCAGCCGGCCGTCGCGGCCGATGATCACGCGGGTGGCCAGGTCCAGCTCGCGCCACCACGTCACGTCGGTCAGGTCACCGAACGTGCACACCATGGCGATGCCCGTGCCCTTGGCCGGGTCGGCCAGGTGGTGGGCGCGGATCGGCACCGCGACGCCGAACACCGGCGTGGTGGCCTGCCCGCCGACCAGCTCGCGGTAGCGCTCGTCGTCCGGGTGGCACACCAGGGCCACGCACGCGGGCAGCAACTCGGGCCGCGTCGTGTCGATCTCGATCGGCTCCCCGCCGGGTCCGCGGAAGACAATCCGGTGGTACGCCCCGGAGCGCTCCCGATCCTCGAGCTCGGCCTGGGCCACGGCGGTGGCGTAGGTCGTGTCCCATAACGTCGGCGCCTGCGCCGTGTAGGCCTCTCCCCGCGCCAGGGCACGCAGGAAGGCGCGCTGCGACGCGAGCCGGGCCTGCTCCCCGATCGTCGTGTACTGGTACGACCAGTCGAAACTCAGCCCGAGCCGGCGCCACAACGCCTCGTAGGCGCGCTCGTCCTCCTGGGTCAGCTCGCGGCACAGCGCCACGAAGTTCGGCCGGGACACCGGCGTCAGCTCGTCGCCCTTCGACGGCACGAAGTCGGGGTCGAACGGCAGCGACGGGTCGCAGCGCACGCCGAAGTGGTACTGCACCCGACGCTCGGTGGCCAGGCCGTTGTCGTCCCACCCGATCGGGTAGAACACGGCCTTGCCCCGCATCCGCTGGAAGCGGGCGATGATGTCGGTCTGCGTGTACGAGAAGACGTGCCCGATGTGCAGATCGCCGGATACGGTGGGCGGCGGCGTGTCGATCGAGTACACGTTGACGCGGTCAGCTGACCGGTCGAACGCGTACGTCCCCTCCTCCTGCCACCGGCGCGCCCAGGCCTCCTCCAGACCGTCCAGGCTGGGACGATCGGGGAGGCGGGACGCGCGACCCACCGTCTGCGTCATGGCAGCGAGGCTAGTCGCGCGGGCGGATCTCCACCCCTGAATTAGAAGTCGCCGCCGCCGAAGTCCCCGCCCCCGAAGTCGCCACCGCCGAAGTCCGAGGAGTAGTCGGAGCCGTAGTCGTAACCGCCGAAGTCGCCGCCGGCGTCGGCTGCGGCCTCCTGCTCACCGCCCGGGTCCCAGCCGTGATCCTCGGCATAGTCGAGGCCGTCCTGGAAGCCGTCGTCGTGGCCGGCCGAGAAGCCGCCGCCGTCCCAACCGAACAGGCCGGGGCTGAACAGCGCGTCCATGATCAGGTAGGAGCCGACGCCCCAGGCGCCCGCCACGAGGGCGGTCTTCCACCAGGGCTCCGAATACCACCCGCCGGGCACCGGGCGGCCCTGCACCATGCCGCCGGGGTGGTAGTACGGCGTGCGGTTGCTGTGCCGCGGCGAGGCGCGGAACGGCCGGCCCTCGATCTGGACCTCGTTCTCCTGGGTGATCTGGCCCGCCCGGCGCTGACCCGAAAGCGGCGGGATCTCCGGACCGGGGTCGAACCCCATGGCCACGCGCGCGGCCCGGATGTAGTTCAGGCCCTCCAGGGCGCTCTGCATCGCCAGCGCGAACTGCGCGGGCGTGGTCGCCCGGTCCATCTGGGCGCCGGCCGCGTTGTACCGCTCACCGGCGTCGACGAGCGCCTGCGCGATCGCCGGGTCGTCCCGCCTGGGCAGGTTCATGATCTGGCCGCCCAGGCGCTCGTACCACCGCAGCGCCTCTTCCCGTGCGTCGGCCAGCTCGCGCGCCCGCCGCTTGCGACCCCAGAACATGTGCCCTCCCTAGGTCCTCAGCCCACGGTACATACCCGTCGCACCCATGCCGCATGCTGAACTGGTGACCGAGGTGACACTGCTGCTGGTGGGGCTGGGTGTGGGTGTGGCCCTGGGGGTGCTGGCCGCCCGTTCGCGCGCCGCCGTCCAGGTGGCCCGGCTGGAGGCCACGCTCGCCGCGTCGCAGGCCGGCGAGGCGCGGCTGGAGCAGTCGATGCGCGCCCTGACGTTCGAGGCGACCGCCCAGTCCCAGGAGGCCGTCGCGCGCGCCGTCGCCCCGCTCCACGAAACCCTCCAGCGGTACGAGCAACGCGTCGCGGAACTCGAGCGCGCCCGCGTCGGGGCGTACTCGGAGCTGCGCACCCAGCTCGGCGCCGTGCAGGACGCGTCGACGGCGCTGCGCGCCGAGACGGGCCAGCTCGTCGCGGCGCTGCGCGCCCCGCAGGTGCGCGGGCGCTGGGGCGAGCACCAGCTGCGCCGGGTCGTCGAGGCCGCCGGCCTGCTGGAGCACTGCGACTTCGCCGAGCAGGTGTCGATCACCGGCGACCAGGGCGCCCAGCGCCCCGACCTGGTCGTCCAGCTCTACGGCGGCCGCCGCATCGTCGTCGACGCGAAGGCGCCGCTGGACGCCTACCTGTCCGCCATGGAGGCACGCGACCAGCGCGTCCGCGACCACCACCTCGACCAGCACGCCCGCCACCTGCGCACCCACGTGGAGTCGCTGGGCGGCAAGCGCTACTGGGCCTCGGTCGACCAGTCCCCGGAGTTCGTGGTCCTGTTCCTGCCCGCCGACCCGTTCCTCGACGCGGCGCTGGCCCGCGACGCGACGCTGCTGGAGCAGGCGTTCGCCCGCAACGTCGTGATCGCCACCCCGGCGACGCTGGTCGCCCTGCTGCGCACGATCGCGTTCACCTGGCGGCAGGAGGCGCTCACCGAGCACGCCGTCGAGGTGCACCGCCTCGGCCGCGAGCTTTACTCCCGCCTCGCCAGCCTGGCCGACCACCTGTCCAAAGTGGGCTCGTCGCTGTCCGGGGCGGTCACGGCGTACAACCGGGCGGTCGGGTCGCTGGAGTCGCGCGTGCTGGTCAGCGCCCGCCGCTTCGCGGACCTCGGGGTGACGGGCGAACCGCTGCCCACGCCGGCACAGGTGGAGCTCGCCCCCCGGCACCCCCAGGCCCCGGAACTGGTCGCCCCCGAGTCGTGACGGTCAGGACAACAGGAGGGGCGGGAGCACCAGCGCCGCGATCAACGCGATGATGAACAACAGCGGCACGAGGAACCCGAGGAACGCCCGCCGCCCACGTGTGCGCTCGAACTCGCGGATGGCCGCCCGGCCCTCGTCAGTGTCGCGCCGCCACCTGGGCTCCACCACGGCCGTGCCCGCCGCGATCGCGTCAGTCACGCGCTGCACATCCTCGGCGTGATAGACGGGCCGCGACGTGAAGCCCCACGTGAGATAGGTGGTTATCGTCCTGGTCCGTACGTCGTTGGCTGCGGCGACCGGGCTGATCATCCACACGCCCGGCCACGCGTGCCAGACCTCGTCCTGCTCGAGGTAGTCCTTGTCGCGCCCGCTGCCCTCGCCGCGCATGGCGAGGATCTCGGCAACGGACTTCGGCGCCGGAATGACCCGACCTTCGCCGTCCCCGTCACGATAGCCGGACATTCACCCATGCTATTGCGAGCGTACGACACCCACCGCCGCCGAATGATCACACTCAGCAACGCCGCCCATCCGACACCCGTATGCCGCCACCTGTGACCATCTGGCGGGACACACGGGTCCGGCGACCCGCCACATGTGAGCATGTGGCGGCGACCCCTTGGCGAGGTCGACGTGGCGGTGTACGTCAGAAGCGACCCGTTCGGCGGAACGGGTGACGGCCCGTCAGAGCCCGGGGTCAGCGGGCGGCGGCCTTCATGTCGCGCTTGAGTTCCTGGGGGAGGGAGAAGGTGATCTTCTCCTGCACCGTCATGATCTCGTCGACCTGGCCGAAGCCGCGGGCCGCGAGGTGGTCGAGGACCTGGGTGACCAGCTCGTCGGGGACGCTGGCGCCCGAGGTCAGGCCGACCGTCGTCGCGCCCTCGAGCCACTCGTCGGCGATCTCGGTCGCGTAGTCGACCAGGTAGCTGGCGCGCGCGCCGGCGTCCAGGGCCACGTCGCGCAGGCGCAGGGAGTTGGACGAGTTGGTGGAGCCCACCACGATCATCACGTCGCACTCGGCGGCGATCTGCTTGACGACCTGCTGGCGGTTCTGGGTGGCGTAGCAGATGTCGTCGCTGGGCGGCGACTGGAGCAGCGGCAGGCGCTCCTTGAGCCGGGCGACCGTCTCCATCGTCTCGTCGACCGACAGGGTGGTCTGGGACAGCCAGACGACCTTCTCCGGGTCGCGGACCTGGATCTTGTCGGCCTCGTCGGGGCCGTCGACGAGCTGCACGTGGGCGGGGGCCTCGCCGGCCGTGCCGATGACCTCTTCATGACCCTCGTGGCCGATGAGCAGGATGTCGTAGTCCTGCGCCGCGTACCGGCGGGCCTCGTGGTGGACCTTGGTGACCAGCGGGCAGGTCGCGTCGATCGCCTTCAGGTTCCGCTCGCGCGCCTGCTCGTAGACCTCGGGCGCCACGCCGTGCGCCGAGAAGATCACGGTGGCGCCCTCGGGCACCTCCTCGTTCTCCTCCACGAAGATCGCGCCCTGCGCCTCCAGGGTGGCCACGACATGCTTGTTGTGCACGATCTGCTTGCGCACGTAGATCGGGGCACCGTAGAGCTTGAGGGCCTCCTCCACGGTCTGCACCGCCCGGTCGACACCGGCGCAGTAGCCGCGGGGCTTGGCGAGGAGTACGCGCTTAGAGGTCACGACCCCATGGTACGGCCGTCCGCACGCCCCGCCAGACGAGCAGTGATCCGGGCCACCGTCGTACGCCGCCGATACGCTGACGCGGCGATGACGACACCCGAGAAGAAGAAGTCGACGGCCGAGGAGCCGTTCCCCGTCCGCGTGGTCAGCCAGATGATCTCCGCGTGGATCGCCCGGCTCGGCTGGGTGTGGGTGGAGGGCCAGGTGGCGCAGATCTCCCGGCGCCCGGGCACGAGCACGGTGTTCCTCACGCTGCGCGACCCGTCCGCCGAGATGAGCCTCACCGTCACCACCGGCCGCGACGTGCTCGACCTCGGCGCGCCCCAGCTCAGCGAGGGCGCCCGGATCGTGGCGCACGCCAAGCCGGACTTCTTCCCCGGGCGGGGCACGTTCTCCCTGCGGGCCGACGAGATCCGCCAGGTCGGGCTAGGCGAGTTGCTGGCCCGCCTCGAACAGCTCAAGAAGCTGCTCGCCGCCGAGGGCCTGTTCGACAAGGCGCGCAAACGGCGGCTGCCGTTCCTGCCGGGCACGATCGGGCTGGTCACGGGCCGGGCGAGCGCCGCCGAGCGCGACGTGCTCGACAATGCCCGCCGGCGCTGGCCGGCGGTGAAGTTCCGGGTGGTCAACACGGCCGTGCAGGGGCCGACCGCCGTGCCGCAGATCATCGACGCCCTGAAGGTCCTCGACGCGGACCCCGCGGTCGATGTGATCATCCTGGCCCGGGGCGGGGGCGGCGTGGAGGACCTGCTGCCCTTCTCCGACGAGGCGCTGTGCCGGGCGGTCTTCGGCTGCCGCACGCCGGTGATCTCGGCGATCGGGCACGAGACGGACGTCCCGCTGATCGACTTCGTGGCCGACGTCCGGGCGTCCACCCCGACCGACGCGGCCAAGCGCGTGGTGCCCGACCTGGCCGAGGAGCTGCGGCTGATCAGCCAGGCCCGGGGGCGCCTGCAGCGGGCGGTGCGCCACCAGATCGCCCGCGAGCAGCAGCGCCTCGACGCCGCGCGCTCCCGGCCCGTACTCGCGAATCCGCAGGCGATGGTGGCGCAACGCGCCGCGGACGTCGAGGCGCTGCGGCAGCGCGCGCACCGGACGCTGGGTCACCGGTTGGCGCGGGCCGACACGGAGCTGCACCACACCGTGGCGCGGCTGCGGGCGTTGTCGCCGGCCGCGACGCTGCGGCGCGGCTACGCGATCGTGCAGGACGCGGCCGGCGCGGTGGTGCGGGCGCCGGCGGACGTGGCGGCCGGGGACGCGCTGCGCGTGCGGCTGGCCGAGGGTGAGCTGGCCGCTAAGGTGGTCGGGACGTGAGGGACGGAGCGATGGAAGAGCTGAGCTACGAGCAGGCCCGCGCCGAGCTGGCCGGAGTCGTCGAGAAGCTGGAGGCCGGCGGCGCCACGCTGGAGGAGTCGCTGGCCCTCTGGGAGCGCGGCGAACACCTGGCGTCGGTGTGCCAGCGCTGGCTCGACGGCGCCCGTGCCCGCCTCGACGCGGCCACCTCCACCGACTGACCGCGCATCGGGCCACGGTGCATGAATCTTGGGGCCTTTAACGGCCCGTAGGAGGGTTGAGCCCTCAAGATCCATGCATCGGGACCTCAGGCGGCGGACAGCAGGGAGTAGAGGTCGGCGGGGGCCGGGACCGCGCCCTTGGGCTTCTCGATCGTGACGGGCTTGCCGACGTCGGTGAGGGTCAGCGTCACGTCGCTCGGCTTGCCGCCGATCTTGATGCCCTTGACCGTGAGGGTCGACAGAACGCCGTTGGCGATGGTCGCCTCGTAGGGCAGGGCCTTGGCCGAGGCGTCGGGCTTGGCCGCCGACGCCGGGTTGAGCAGCGCCGCGCCCTTCGACAGGTCGAGCGTGCCGTGGTAGACGTCGCCGCTCTTCTCGGCCGTCTGCACGCCCGCGGCCAGCACCGACAGGTCCGCCGACAGCCCCACGTCGAGCTGCTTGGACAGCGACGCCGGCACCTTCTTCGGGTCGATCCTGACCCACTTGCGGTTGAGGTCGCCGAGGACCGGGACGACGCCGGCGAGCGCGCCGAAGTCCACCTTCAGGTACGCCGTCTTGTCGACGCGGGTCGCGTCCATGACGACCGAGGCGCCCGAGGTGGGGTCGGAGATGTTCGCGTGGAACTGCGCGGAGCCCTTGCCGTCGACCGTGCCGCTGGAGATCTCCGTGCCCGCCTGGGCAGCCGCGAAGTGGTACGGCTTGCCGGACAGCGCGGCGATCGCGGCCGTCAGCTCGTTCTTGGCCGCGCCGGGCGGGGTGAGCGCGTTGCCCACGCCACCATCACCCTTGTCGCAGGCCGCCACGCCGAACGTGAGCAGCGCGGCGACGACCAGCCCGATGAGCGCGACCGGCCGGCGGCCGGCGCGGACCTGCTGCGACATGGAAACCTCCGGGGTCGGCGCGGATAGCCGAGTGTACGAGACGAGCTCCACGCCTTAGCGCAGGTCAGCGCAGCGCGCCGGCAAGAGTACGCAGAGTGGCTACCTCGGCGGAGCCCACCACGATGACGGTCCGGTCGGGACCGACGGAGACGAGCGCGTGCTCGTCGCCCCGGACCGTGTACACCTGCCAGGACAGGCCGGCCTCGTTCACCGTGCCCCGGCCCTCGCCGGCGGCGCCCAGCTCGTCGGCGACCAGCAGGTCCGCCGGCCGGTTGGACTGCACGAGCTGGATCTGGCCGTCGTCGGGGGCGAGGTAGCCGATCCGCAGCACGCCGCCGTCCGCGCCCGTCCGGTAGGCCGCGCTGACCGGGCGCCACCCGTCGGCCAGCCCGGCCGGCTCCAGCACCGGGAACGCCTTCGCGGCGCGGGCCTCGGCGTACGCGGGGGCGGTGTCGACAAGGACGACATCCTCCCCGCCGTAGAACCGGTAGATGCCCACGAAGATCGCCACGGGGATGAGCAGGACGACCATGGACCGGGCCATGTCGCGCCAGCCGCGCCCCGATCGACGGGGTCCGGCTGCGGGAAGATCTGCTGGTACGGGCGTCTGCGCGGAAGTCACGCCACCATAGTGACCGACCCGTCAGGGGCATCCGCCACCGGCCCGAAACCTTCCGATGGCACCATAGGGGAAAGCCGGGACGCTGCGTGTAAACGCTTTCCTACCGCACGCCGGTCACTGTCGACGCCCCGAGGAGGCCACTGATGTCCGCTTCACTCCCCCGCCGCGCCGAAGATCTCGACCGTAACCTCGCCCTCGAACTCGTCCGCGTCACGGAGGCCGCCGCCATGGCCGCTGGCCGGTGGGTGGGCCGGGGCGACAAGAACCGGGGTGACGGAGCGGCCGTCGACGCCATGCGCTCGCTGATCAACTCGCTGCCCATGCGCGGCGTCGTGGTCATCGGCGAGGGCGAGAAGGACGCCGCGCCGATGCTCTTCAACGGCGAGCACGTCGGCGACTGGCAGGGCGGCCCCGAGGTCGACGTGGCCGTCGACCCGATCGACGGCACCACGATGATGAGCAAGGGCATGCCCAACGCCCTGGCCGTGCTCGCGGTCGCCGAGCGCGGCGCGATGTTCGACCCGTCGGCCGTGTTCTACATGGAGAAGCTCGCCGTCGGGCCCGAGGCCGCCGGGGTCATCGACATCGAGGCGGGCGTGAAGGAGAACCTGCAGCGCATCGCCAAGGTGAAGCATTCGTCGGTGTCGGACGTGACCGTCTGCATCCTGGACCGTCCCCGCCACGCCGCGCTCATCAAGGAGGTCCGCGACGCGGGCGCGCGCATCCGGTTCATCCTCGACGGCGACATCGCGGGCGCGATCAGCGCGGCGCGCGAGACCACCGACGTCGACGTGCTCATGGGCATCGGCGGTACGCCGGAGGGCATCGTGGCGGCGTGCGCGCTCAAGTGCATGGGCGGCGAGATCCAGGCCAAGCTCTGGCCGCAGGACGGGGCCGAGCGCGAGCGGGCCATCGCGGCCGGCCACGACCTCGACCGGGTGCTCTCCACCAACGACCTGGTCCGTGGCGACAACGCCTTCTTCTGTGCGACCGGGGTGACCTCCGGTGACCTGCTGCGCGGCGTGCGCTACCGGGCCGGCGGGGCGTACACGCAGTCGATCGTGATGCGGTCCAAGAGCGGCACGATCCGGGTGATCGACTCGTGGCACCGCCTGGAGAAGCTGCGCCGTTACTCCCGGGTCGACTTCGACGCGCCGGCCGAGGCCGGGCTCGACGACGCGGCGCTGGACGACTGACGGCCGCGCCCCGCGACGCCGCGGGGCGCGGTCAGCCGGCGTCGGACGAGTGGCCCGGGAACAGGTGCGCGGCCGGGTTGATGATCGGGGCGGCGTTGTTGACCGCCGTGGCCGCCTCGCCGAAGCCTGTCGCGATGAGCCGCACCTTGCCCGGGTACTCCGTGATGTCGCCGGCCGCGAAGATGCGCGGCAGGTTCGTGACCATCGTCGAGTCCACGACGATGTGTCGGTGGTCGAGCGTGAGGCCCCAGTCGGCGAGCGGCCCGAGATCGGCGGTGAAGCCCAGGGCGGCGACGACCCCGTCGGCCGGCAGCGTCCTCGGCTCCTCGCCCTTGACGGTCACCTCCACAGCCGTCACGGCGCCGTCGCCGATGATGCGGGTGACCTGCGCGTTCACGAGGATGTCGACCGGCAGCGCGCGGACCTTCGCGACGGTGCCGGCGTGCGCGCGGAACGCGTCGCGGCGGTGCACGATCGTCACCGACTCCGCGATCGGCTGCAGCGCCAGCGCCCAGTCGAAGGCCGAGTCGCCGCCGCCCACGATCACCACGTGCTTGCCGGCCAGGACGTTGAGCTCGGGCACGAAGTAGACCAGCCCGGCGCCCGACCAGTCCGCGGCGCACGGCAGCGGGCGCGGCGTGAAGCTGCCCAGGCCCCCCGTGATGAGGATGGCGCCGCAGCGCAGCGTCTCGCCGTTGGAGAGGGTGAGCAGCGGGCGGCCGTCAGGGTCGCGGTCGAGGCCCTCCGCGCGCACGCCCAGAAGGTAGGTGGGCCGGAAGGGCGCGGCCTGGGCCACCAGGTTGGCGACCAGTTCCCGGCCGCGGATCGCGGGAAAGCCCGCGACGTCGTAGATGACCTTCTCCGGGTACATCGCCGTTATCTGGCCACCCGGCTCCGGCAGCGCGTCGATCACGACAGTGGAAAAGCCTCGAAAACCGGCATAGTACGCCGCGAACAGGCCCGAAGGCCCCGCCCCCACGATGACGAGATCAACGTCGCCCACGCGCGCCTCCACCACGATGTGTCGAGCACAGCTTGACGCAACGTTACGGGTGCGCCACGGCGGGCGGCAAGCTCCGTCGGGTGCGCACGAGCACCGCGGCGATGATCCCGCCGGCGAAGCCGAACAGGTGCGCCTGCCAGGACACCTGCGTGTTCGCGGGGTCGATCAGCAGGATCTGCCAGCCGTAGAGGACGGCGACCAGCAGACCCACGCCGATGTGCCACAGCCGGCGCTCCACGACACCGCGGGCGAGCAGCAGCCCCAGGTACCCGAAGATGACGCCGCTCGCGCCGACCACGATCGTGTTCTCCGGCGTGAGCAGCCACGTCCCGATGCCGCTGACGACGGCGATGACGAGAGTGCTGAGCAGGAAGCTGCGCCACCCGGCGGCGAGCACGAACGTGCCCAGCAGGATCAGTGGCGCGCTGTTGACCACGAGATGGTCCCAGCTCGCGTGCAGGAACGGCGCGAGGAGGATGCCGTCCAGCCCGTCGAGGCGGCGCGGGCGGATGCCGCCGACGCGCAGCAACGCCCCGCCGGTGAGCCGGTCGCCCAGCTCGACGACGGCGAGGATCGGCACGAGGGCGCACATGGCCACGAAGGCCCGCCCGATGGCGGCGTAGAAGGCGGGGGTCCCGAACCGGTCCGCCGAATCGGCAACCGGCTCACGTCCAGGGACGTGAGCCGGTTCCGAGGAATCCTCGATCGTCACGTGGTCAGAGCTACCACGCCCGCGTCGGGACCTGCTAGTACCAACCGGTCGGACATCGCCCCCGGCGATGCCTAATACCAACCGGTCGGACATCGCCTCCGGCGACGCCTAATACCAACCGGTTGCTACCGAGTGGTCCCAAGCCTTACACGGCGTGCCGTAGCGGCCCTTGATGTAGCCCAGGCCCCACTTGATCTGCGTCGCCGGGTTGGTCCGCCAGTCGTCGCCCTCGCTGGCCATCTTGCTGCCGGGCAGCGCCTGCGGGATGCCGTACGCCCCGGAGGAGGTGTTCTCGGCGGTGGTCCGCCAGTTGCTCTCCTTGTTCCAGAGCTTGTTCAGGCACGGCATCTGGTCGAGCCCGAAGCCCTTCTTGAGCAGCTCGGCACAGCCGATCGCGCGGTTGCCCGTGTAGTCGTCGCACGAGGACGGGATCGGGCCGTAGTCCGGGGGCTCCCGGTTCTCCGACCGGCTCGCCGCCTGGGCCCGCTCGGCCAGCTCGTTGGCCTTCTTGGCCTTGGCGGCCTGGTCCTTGGCCTCCGCGGCCGCCTTGTCGAGCGCGGCCTGCACGGCCGGGTCGAGGCCGGCGCGCGCGTCGTACAGCTTGGACTGGTCCAGGGCCGCGATGTCGGACTCGACGTCGTAGCGGGACTCCTGGGCGGCCACCTTGGCCGCGTGCTGCCGGTATATGCCGAGATAACCGCCGCCGGCCGCGCCGACGAGCAGCAGCAGGACCGCCAGCGCCCGCGGGGCGACGCTGGTCTTGGCGTGACGGTTGGGGGATGTACGTGCCGTGGAGCGTCGGCGTTGTGGCCGGGCCACGAACTTTCCCTTCGCCGGGGACAGGGACGCGACACGCCCTCTGTAGTGCGTCGCGAGGGCGGTCGCGGGCCGCGGCCTCCGGAAGGAGTCTCAGCGGCCCGTCGACCACCCTCGCGCAGCAACCGTCACGCCGGCACGTCGAAGTGACTTTTGCCACAGCACAAAAGGGATCTTATCTGCTCTATACCGGCAGGTCCTCGAGCAGATCGGTGACCACCTCGGCGATCGGCGACCGCTCCGAACGGGTGAGCGTCACGTGCGCGAAGAGGGGGTGACCCTTCAGCGCCTCGATGACTGCGGCCACGCCGTCGTGCCGGCCGACGCGCAGGTTATCCCGCTGCGCGACGTCGTGGGTGAGCACGACGCGCGAGCCGGTGCCGATGCGCGACAGCACGGTGAGCAGAACCCCGCGCTCCAGCGACTGCGCCTCGTCGACGATGACGAACGCGTCGTGCAGGCTGCGCCCGCGGATGTGGGTGAGCGGCAGGATCTCCAGCAGACCCCGGGAGCCGATCTCCTCCAGCACGTTCTCGTGCGCGACCGCGCCGAGCGTGTCGTAGACCGCCTGCGCCCAGGGCGCCATCTTCTCGGCCTCGGTGCCCGGCAGATAGCCCAGCTCCTGCCCGCCCACGGCGTACAGCGGCCGGAAGATGATGACCTTCCGGTGCTTGCGCCGCTCCATCACCGCCTCAAGACCCGCGCACAGCGCCAACGCCGACTTGCCCGTGCCCGCGCGCCCGCCGAGCGACACGATGCCGATCGAGTCGTCGAGCAGCAGGTCGAGCGCGATGCGCTGCTCCGCCGAGCGGCCCCGCAGGCCGAACGCCTCGCGGTCGCCGCGCACCAGGCGCACGCTCTTGTCGGGCATCACCCGGCCCAGCGCCGACCCGTTCTGCGAATGCAGGACCAGGCCGGTGTGGCAGGGCAGCTCCCGCGCCTCCTCATGGTCGAGCGGCTCGCCCGCGTAGAGCTGCGCCACCTCGTCGGCGGCCAACTCGAACTCGGCGATGCCCGTCCAACCCGGGTCGCTGGCCTGGCCGTGCCGGTACTCGTCGGCGACCAGGCCCACGGCGGCGGCCTTGACCCGCAGCGGCATGTCCTTGGTGACCAGCGTGACGTCGTTGCCGTCCGCTGCCAGGGCCAGCGCCACCGCGAGGATGCGGGCGTCGTTGGAGTCCGTTCGGAAGCCGGGCGGCAGGATCGCGGGATCGCTGTGGTTCAGCTCCACCCGGACCATCCCGCCGGCGTCGTTCACCGGGATCGGGATGTCCAGGCGCCCGTGGGCGACCCGCAGGTCGTCGAGCATGCGCAGGGCCTGACGGGCGAAGGCACCGATCTCGGGATGGTGCCGCTTGCCCTCAAGCTCGGAGATCACCACGAGCGGCAGCACGACCTCGTGCTCCGCGAACCGCAGAATCGCTGACGGGTCCGCCAGCAGCACGGACGTGTCGAGGACGATGATCCGTTGGGCTGGCTTGGCCTCCTCACCGGCGTCGGCGACAGTCGCACGACGACGGGGGGCGGGAGTGGTCTTCTTGCCCGATGCGGGGGAACTGGTCTTGGTCACGAGGCAGCTCCGGCGGATGCGCACCTCGGCATCCGGGTCCGCACAACCACCGATGCCCGCGCGCGGTCGGGTGCCGGCCACGCGTCTGCATCAACGCCGTCGCCTTCCGACAACGGCTCGGTCGGGCCTCGGGTAGCCCGGGAAACCCCCGTGCCACACCAAGACGCTAACCGCTGAACGCCACCCTGACCAGATCCTTTGACCAAGCCTTGAACAAAGCGTCACGCCCTGCGCACGCTGCTGGCGCCGGGCCACCCTCGCGGGCGACGGGGACGCGCGGCCCGCTCCGCGGTCACGCTCTCGCCCGGATCGTCGGGCGCCTCGGCGATCACCTCGGTGTCCTCGTCGCCCGGGGTCTCGGGCTCGTCCACATCGGTGTACGCGGAACTGGCGTAGGTGGTGCCCCCGGGCGGGCCGGGCTGGCGGGGCGTCTCGGGCTGGCGCATCACGGACGCGACGGCGTTCTGCAGCTCGCGGCGGCGTCGGTTCCAGCTGGCCCGGTCGCCGTCGTAGTACCCGTGCCGGTACCCGAACCGGTACCCCACGTGGTAGCTGTACTGCCCGTGCATGCGACCCGCGACGTACCCGGAAACGGCGAGCAGCAGCACCAGGAGCACCGCAAAAAACTCGTTCACGCCGTCTCCCCGGAGAGCGTGCAAGGACCGGCGGAGGTCGCCGCCCTCTTTACAACGAGCTACGTGAACGGACAGTTACGCACCGCAGGTGCTGATCGACTTAGGCGCCGAATCGTCGTTGTCTGTTCGCGTACGAGCGCAGGGCGCGCATGAAGTCGACCTTGCGGAACTCCGGCCAGTTGACGTCGGCGAAGTAGAACTCCGAGTGCGCACTCTGCCACAGCAGGAAGCCGGACATCCGCTGCTCACCGCTGGTGCGGATGACCAGGTCGGGGTCGGGCTGACCCTTGGTGTAGAGGTGCTCCGCGATGTGGTCGACGTCGATGACCTCGGCCAGCTCCTCCAGCGTGCCGCCGGAGCGGGCGTGCTCGTGCAGCAGCGACCGGACCGCGTCGACGACCTCGCGCCGGCCGCCGTACCCGACGGCGATGTTGACCTGCGGGCCCTCGCGGCCGACGGTGCGCTCCTCGGCGGCCTTGAGCGCCACCGCCAGCGGCTGGGGCAGCACGTCGAGCGCGCCGACCATGCGCAGCCGCCAGGGCTGCCCGTCCTCGGCCAGTTCGGTGACCAGGTCCTCGATGATGCGCAGCAGCGGGTCCAGCTCGGCGGCGGGACGGCTCAGGTTGTCCGTCGACAGCAGCCAGAGGGTGACGTGCTTGATGCCCGCCTCGTCGCACCAGCGCAGCAGTTCCTTGATGCGCTCGGCGCCCACGCGGTGCCCGTCGTTCGGGTCGACGTAGCCCATCTCCTTCGCCCAGCGACGGTTGCCGTCGCACATGACGCCGACGTGGAGGGGGCGCGGCCTGCCCGTGAGCTTGCGGGCGAGGCGCCGCTCGTACACGGAGTAGATGACTTGCTTCAGACCCACAACCTGCAGCGTAGCCACCTTTGCCGGGCACGCCAGAGGTGACTTCACGATCCAGGTGCGTCGCACAGTCGGGGTTACGACAGCGACGCACCTGGATCTTGACTACCGGCTGTCCGAACCGCCGAGGCGGACTTTCAGGGCATCCAGCTCCGCCCACAGTACGGTCGGAAGTTTCTCGCCGAAGCGGGCAAACCAGTCGGAGAGGTCCGGCAGTTCGGCCCGCCACTCGGCCACGTCGACACGCAGCGCCTCGGCGACGTCGGCCACGTCGAGGTCCAGCCCGCTCCGGTCGATCGCGGCCGCCGGCGGGGTCAGCCCGATCGGCGTCTCGACCGCCTCGCCGGTGCCCTCCAGCCGCTGCACGACCCACTTGAGCACGCGCGAGTTCTCACCGAAGCCGGGCCAGAGGAAGCGCCCGTCCTCGCCCCGGCGGAACCAGTTCACATAAAAGATCCTGGGGAGTACGGCCGCGTCGGCATGCTTGCCGACGTTCAACCAGTGCGCGAAGTAGTCGCCCGCGTGGTAGCCGATGAACGGCAGCATCGCCATCGGGTCACGCCGCACCACGCCGACCTTGCCGGTCGCCGCCGCGGTCGTCTCCGAGCTGAGGGTCGCGCCCAGGAACACCCCGTGCGCCCAGTCGCGCGCCTCGGTGACCAGCGGGACCGTCGTGCGCCGGCGCCCGCCGAAGAGGA
Source organism: Luedemannella flava (assembly GCF_039528515.1). NCBI lineage: Bacteria > Bacillati > Actinomycetota > Actinomycetes > Micromonosporales > Micromonosporaceae > Luedemannella > Luedemannella flava. The sequence goes on along the minus strand of NZ_BAAALT010000013.1, from coordinate 48,309 downwards.
TCGCCGAGATCGGCACGCCGCGCGGGTCGTCGTACTCCGGGGCGAGGATGGGGCACTGCCGGATGGGCACGCAGAACCGCGAGTTCGGGTGCGCCGCCGGCGCGCTGCCGTCCCACGGCTGCCCGTGCCAGTCGGTGAGCCCGGCCGGGGCCGCGCCCATGCCCTCCCACCACACCCCATCCTCTGCGGTACGGGCGACATTGGTGTAGATCGTGTTGCCGCGCTCCAGGGTGCGCATGGCGTTGGGGTTGGTCGTCCAGTCGGTGCCGGGCGCGACGCCGAACAGCCCGTACTCCGGGTTGACCGCGTAGAGCCGGCCGTCGTCGCCGAAGCGCAGCCAGGCGATGTCGTCCCCGAGCGTCTCCACACGCCAGCCCGGCAGCGTCGGCTCCAGCATCGCGAGGTTGGTCTTGCCGCACGCCGACGGGAACGCCGCCGCGATGTAGTGCGTGGCGCCCTGCGGCGAGGTCAGCTTGAGGATGAGCATGTGCTCGGCGAGCCAGCCCTCGTCGCGCCCCATGACGCTGGCGATGCGCAGCGAGTAGCACTTCTTGCCGAGCAGCGAGTTGCCGCCGTAGCCGGACCCGTACGACCAGATCTCGCGGGTCGCGGGGAAGTGCGAGATGTACTTCGTCTCGTTGCACGGCCACGGCACGTCGGCCCGGCCGGGCTCCAGCGGCGCGCCGACCGAGTGCAGCGCGCGCACGAACGGCGCGTTCTCACCCATCGCGGCGAGCGCGGCGGCGCCCATCCGGGTCATCGTCCGCATGCTGACCACGACGTACGCGCTGTCGGTGAGCTCGACGCCGAACTTCGGCTCGGCGGCGTCGAGCGGGCCCATGCAGAACGGCACCACGTACATCGTCCGGCCGCGCATGCAGCCGTCGTAGAGCCTGGTCATGGTCGCCCGCATCTGGTCGGGGGCCATCCAGTTGTTGGTCGGGCCGGCGTCGTCGGGGTCGGGCGAGCAGATGAAGGTGCGCTCCTCGACGCGGGCCACGTCGCCGGGGTCGGTGCGGGCCAGGAAGTCGCCCGGCCGCCGCAGCGGCTCGAGCGTGCCGCCGGCGACGAGCGCCCGGGTCAGCTCACCCGCCTCGGCCTCGGATCCGTCGCACCACACGACCCGGTCGGGACGGGTCAGTTCGGACATCTCGCGCACCCAGGCGAGGAGGGCGCGGTGGTTGGTCGGGGTCGGGCTGGTCGCTGTTCTTTCGGGTGCCGCCGTCGTCATGTCGCCGCCCCCCTTCGGGTGGCGTCGACATGACTTTGTCTGAGCTGGCTGATGCCCTCGCTGCGCTCGGCCATGGCTTTCTCCTCTGGTCAACGTTGACCCAATGCCGAAAGTCGGCCGTTCGAACGGCCGTGAAACTTCCGGGGATTGGCTCACCCTAGACCGAAGAATTGCCGCTACAACCGCGAGTTCTTGTGAATAAGTGCACAAGTAACGGCAGAATCCGAAGGATTTGCGCGAGAGCGCTCGCTGGCTGGATTCTGCGCGCACAGTCGCGCATCGGGTGCGCCGCGCGCCTTCCGGACGGTCCTGGCGGCGCCGGGCCGGTACGCTCGGGGTCGTGCCTCCGCTGCCCTCCCCCGTCGCCGAGCCCGACACCGGTGGCCTCGTCGGCCTCTACCGGCGCTTCGCGCACCTCATCCACGAGTTCGGCAAGTTCGGCATCGTGGGCGCGAGCACGTTCGTCGTCGACTTCCTGATCTTCAACGTATGCCGGGTGGGCCTCGACTGGGGCTGGTTCCCCTCGACGGTCGTCTCGACCACCGTCGCGGCCACCCTGGCGTTCCTCGGCAACCGGTTCTGGACCTGGCGCGACCGCGACCGCACCGGCCTGCACCGGGAGTACGCGCTGTATTTCTTCTTCAACGTGGTCGGCCTATTGATCACCGCCGCTGTGCTTCTTTTCAGTCACAACCTGCTGGGTTCGCACTGGCCCGCCCTGCAGAGCCCGCTCGCCGACAACATCTCCAAGACCATCTTTGGTACGGCGCTGGCCTCGGCTTTCCGCTTCTGGGCATACCGGCGTTTCGTGTTCCGCAACAACACGGTGCCCACGCCCAGTCCCGCCGAGGCGTGAGCTTCATCCCCCGGAAACAACGCGAATTCAGCCCAGGGTGGACCTAGCGCGTAAGGTGGGTCGGTGCGTCTTGTGCAGCGTCTCCCCCAGCGGTGGCAGGGCCTAGCCCACGAACTGGCGAAGTTCGGCACCATCGGCGTGATCAATCTCTGCGTCAACGTCGGCGTGTCGAACCTGCTCTGGATCACCATCTTCCAGAACAGCGAGGTGAAGGGGAAGGCCGTCGCCACGATCGTGGCCACGACCGCCGCCTACTTCATGAACCGCCACTGGACGTACCGGGACCGCCCCAAGTCCACGCTCCGCCGCGAGTACGCACTGTTCTTCTTCTTCAACCTGGTCGGCCTGGTCATCGAGACCGCGGTGCTCGCCTTCGGCAAGTACGGCCTGCACATCACCCACCTGCTCGCCCTGAACCTCTTCACCGGCATCGGCATCGTCATCGGCACGGTCTTCCGCTTCTGGGCATACCGGACGCACGTCTTCAAGGCGGAACCCGCCGAGACCTCGGCGATGGAGGCCTTCGCCTCCGTCCCGCCGGAGCTCGCCGAGGACCTCGACGCCGAGGCCGCCAGGATCACCGAGACGGACGCCCCGGCCAACGCGGGCACGGCCACCTCCGGCACCAACGGCGCCACCCGCGGCAAGAACACCCGCAACATGCCGGCCCAGAAGGGCCGCCGCCCCGCCGGCGCCAACACCCGCTGACCCTGCCGACGCCGCCCCGGGCCAACGGCGCCGTGCGCGCAGCACACCACCCACGCTTGTCCCGAAGATCGCTCCTCGCGCCTCCGACCTTTCAAGCGAATCGAACGCGCATCCTCTTGGCACAGAAAGTGACATGTCGCCCTGCGGTGCCGAGATGATCAGCGTTTGGTGCACGGTAACTGTTCAGGTGGTCCGCGCCGGGGTGAAGATCGCCGTTTTCTGTACCAGAGCGCAGCCCAGCCACACTCCTGCACAGAAACCCCGATCTAGGTGCCAACGGGCGCCGGAGGACCGATGATCGCGACGTTGAGCGGGAACGCCGGGTCCCACCCGAAACCTCATCGTGACCGCTGTCTGGAGACGCCACCACCTGAGCAACCGATGGAGGCACGGACCGGTCGTACGTCACTCGGACGGGACACCTGAATAGTTACCTGGCTCGAAATCGCGATCTTCCGCGGTGGCCGCGATCGAAGGCCGATCCGGTAGGCGTGCCTTCGTGCCAACAACCGGGCCCCGCCGAGCTTTTGGCGCCATAGGTCTGGAATGCCGGGCCGAATTCCGGGCTTATGGCGCCAAAAGCAGAACCGCCGCCGCGGCGGGGACGGGGCGGCCCAGACCGGCGCCCTGGGGCGGGTCTGGGCCGCGGGTGGGAGGCGGGTGCGTTACTTGGCGGGCTCGTCGGGGGTGCCGCGCTCACGCATGATCTGGCGCATCTCCTCGCCGTCGAGGGTGCGGCGCTCGTGGTCGGCCTCGACCAGCTGGTACACGGCCTTCTGGACGGCGACCACCTTGGGGATGTCCTTGAGCACCGACTGGCCGCGCTCGCCGGCCGACTCGACGGTCAGGGTGCCGCAGCCGAGCAGGCGCTCGAGCAGGCTCTGCTTCGACGCGACGTCGTTGACCCGGGCCAGCGGGATGTCACGTTGCTCGCGGGAGAAGACGCCCTCGCGCAGGAGGACCCGCTCGTTCGTGAAGACGAAGTGGGTGCTGCGCCAGACGATGAACGGCGCGAACGCGAGCCAGAAGAACAGGACCAGCGCCACGCCGCCGATCACGAGCAGCGCGATGCTCGACGCGCCGCCGTCGGGGAGGAACACACCCGCGACCGCGACCGCCGCGATGAGCAGCACCGTCCAGAACACCGGGAGCAGCACAGCCTTCCAGTGCGGGTGCAGGTGCAGCACCACCTTCTCATCGTCTGTGAGTGAATCTTCAGGGAAAGCCACACCAACCTCCAACTGAGGGACCGGCGCTGACCTTAGCGGGTAAGGGCGAAGAAATGTGTCAGCTGAGTAGCTGATCTCACCGCACGTGCCGCACGTCGCCGGCCGCGACAGCGCGCCGGTCGCCGGTGGCGTCGACGACGACCAGGCGGCCGTCGAGGTCCACATCGGAGGCCCGGCCCGCCACGGTGGCGCCGTCGGGCAGCGAGACCCGCACATCCGCGCCGAGCGTGACGCAACCGCGCAGGTACGCCTCGCGGACGCCGCTCGCCACCGGGTCGCCGTCGGCCGCCGACCACCGGGAGTACCAGGTGGCGAGGGACCGCAGCAGGGCGCGTAGCAGGGGGTCACGGTCGGTGCAGAGCGCGCCCGCGAGCGCCAGCGACACGGGCGGCAGCGCGCCGAGCTCCGCGGGCGGCGGCAGCTCGTCGACGCGCTGGTGCACGTTGAGCCCGATGCCCAGCACCACCGCGCCGCCGGGGACCATCTCGGCGAGCAGACCGGCGCACTTGCCGTACCCGGGGCCGACGAGGTCGGACGCGGTGGCGGAGCGGACGAGCAGGTCGTTGGGCCACTTGAGCACGGCGTCGACGACCCCGACCCGGCCGACCGCCTCGGCGAGGGCCACCCCGGCCAGCAGCGGCAGCCACCCCCACCGGGCGATGGGCGCGGCCGGCCGCAGCAGCACGCTCACCGCCAGGCCGGCGCGGGGCGGCGACACCCAGGTGCGGCCGAGCCGGCCCCGGCCGGCGTCCTGTTGCTCGGCCACGATGACCAGGCCTTCCGGCGCGCCATCACGCCCGGCGGAGGCCACGTCGGCATTGGTGGAGCCGGTGCGCGCGACCACCCGCACGTCGGTCCAGAGGTCGCCGACGATGAGGGCGCGGCGCAGGGCCGCCTCGTGCAGCGGGGGACGGTCAAGATCGGTGTACGGCGAGTCGGCCACCCCACCATGCTGCCTGACTACGATCCAAGACGTGACAGCCGAGCCCGGGACTCCCGATATCCACACCACCGCGGGCAAGATCGAAGACCTCGCGCGCCGCAGCGAGGAGGCGGTGCACGCCGGGTCCGAGCGGGCCGTCGCCAAACAGCACGCCAGGGGCAAGAAGACGGCCCGCGAGCGGATCGACCTGCTGATCGACCCGGGTTCCTTCGTGGAGCTGGACGAGCTGGCCCGGCACCGGTCGACCAACTTCGGGCTCGACCGGGCCCGACCCTACGGGGACGGCGTGATCACCGGCTACGGCACCGTCGACGGCCGGCAGGTGTGCGTGTTCGCGCAGGACTTCACGGTCTTCGGCGGGTCGCTCGGCGAGGTGTTCGGCGAGAAGATCGTGAAGCTGATGGACCTCGCCATGAAGATCGGCTGCCCGCTCATCGGCATCAACGACTCCGGCGGCGCGCGCATCCAGGAGGGCGTCGTCAGCCTCGGCCGGTACGGCGAGATCTTCTTCCGCAATGTGCGCGCGTCGGGCGTCATCCCGCAGATCTCCCTGGTCATGGGGCCGTGCGCGGGCGGGGCCGTCTACTCCCCCGCGATCACCGACTTCACCGTGATGGTCGACCAGACCAGCCACATGTTCATCACCGGGCCGGACGTCATCAAGACCGTGACCGGCGAGGACGTCGGCTTCGAGGAGCTGGGCGGGGCGCGCGCCCACAACCAGCGCAGCGGCAACGCCCACTACCTGGCCACGGACGAGGAGGACGCCGTCGACTACGTGCGCGCTCTCCTGGCGTACCTCCCGGGTAACAACAGCGACGACCCACCCGCCTGGCCGCGCGCGGCGGACCTGGACCCCGACGATGCCGACCGCGCCCTTGACGTGCTCATCCCCGACTCGGCCAACCAGCCCTACGACATCCGCACGGTCATCGGGACCGTGCTGGACGACGGGGAGTTCCTGGAGGTCTCGCCGCTGTTCGCGCCGAACATCGTGGTGGGTCTCGGGCGGGTGGAGGGCTATCCCGTGGGCGTGGTGGCCAACCAGCCGCTGCACCTGGCCGGCTGTCTGGACATCGACGCGTCGGAGAAGGCGGCGCGGTTCGTGCGCACGTGTGACGCGTTCAACATTCCGCTGCTGACGTTCGTGGACGTGCCCGGGTTCCTGCCCGGCACGGCGCAGGAGTGGGGCGGCATCATCCGGCGCGGCGCCAAGCTCATCTACGCGTACGCCGAGGCCACCGTCCCGAAAATCACCACCATCACCCGCAAGGCGTACGGCGGGGCGTACGACGTGATGGGGTCCAAGCACCTGGGCGCGGACCTGAACTTCGCCTGGCCGACCGCGCAGGTCGCGGTCATGGGCGCGCAGGGCGCGGTGAACATCCTCTACCGCGACGAGCTGCGCACCTCGCCCGACGAGCGGTCACGCCTGATCCAGGAGTACGAGGACACGCTGGCGAACCCGTACCTGGCCGCGGAGCGCGGCTACGTCGACGCGGTCATCCCGCCCGCGCACACCCGGGCGCAGATCACCCGGGGCCTGCGGGCGCTGCGGACCAAACGGGAGACGCTGCCGCCCAAAAAGCACGGGAACATCCCCCTGTAAGGCCGCTTCCGCGTAACCCGACGGCCTCCCTATTGTGGTGAGCCGGTGACCGCGAGTGCAGGGGGTGACACGTGTCGGCGCTTCCGGTCCCACCGGCGCCCGCGTCAGCGCCCCGGTGGCTGCCCGCGGGCTCACCGCCGGCCGTGGTCGGCGGCTTCCAGTTGCGCGGCGGCCTGTTCTATCTCGGCACCGGGCTGCGCGCCGCGGCCGGCAACGCGCCCGAGCCGGCGCTCATCGACCCGACGGTCGAGGTCCGTCGCCCGGCGCCCACCAAGGCGCCGGGCCAGTTGTCCTACGCGAAACTCTCCCCCGCCGGCCGCGGGACGTACCTGGAGTGGCTCGCCTCGGGCCGCCAGCAGCCGACCGCCCCCGGCAACGTGCTGCTGTTCCTGTCCGGCCTGGAGCGACGCGTCCTCGTCGACCTGCGGCGCGAGGGCACCCAGGAGGAGTACGCGGCGATCGCGGCGGAGCTGGCCCGCCTGCGGCACAGCCACGCCCAGCACGCGGCCGTCGAGCGGCACGCGTCCGGCCTGCTCACCGTCGTGTCGACCCTGGCCGCGATGAGCGCGGACAGCCTCGACCCGCCCAACCCGGCCGACGTGGCGCCCGCGGAGCTGCCGCCCGCGCTGCGGGTCGGGGTGGCGCGGTTCATCGCGGCGGGCGCTCCCGTGCCGGGAGACTGGGCGTACTCGTGGCACAGCCACCATCCCGAGCGGGGCTGGCGGGCGCCCGCGACCCGGTGCCCCGATGAGTTCGCGAGCCTGTTCGGGCTGCGCTTCCGGGAGACGTTCGCCGGGCAGGGCATGACGGTCACCGAGAACGCGCCCGAGCTGGCGATCAGCTACACCCCGGTGAGCCCGGGCTTCGGCGGGCAGCGCGTCGTGGTGCGCACCGGCCTGCCCGACATCGAGCGGATGGTCACCGGGCCGGCGGGCCTGCGCATGATCGCCGACCGGGTGCAGGCCGAGCTTGAGCCGTACTCCCGGTTCCTCGGCACGACGCCGCAGGCGCGGGGCACGGCCGAGGCGTTCGCGCTGCTGCCGCCGGGCGTGACCCGGCCGTCGACGCCGGACCTGCGCCGGCTCACCGAGTGGTCGGCGGCCACGTTCGCCGAGCCGGCCACGGACTTCGTGGTGGTGCCCCGCGACCAGCTCACCGGCCTGCTGCCCGCGGCGTCGGGCGCCGACCTGGCGCTGGTCGTCGCGCTCGACCGGCGCGGCTTCGGGGTCGAGCCCGACGCCCGGTTCGCCGACCCGGGCCGCGACAGCGACGCCGTCGTGTTCCGCCGCACGAGCGGCGCCCCGGCCCGGCCGGGCCCCGGATACCTGGCCGCCGCCGCGCTGCTGCGCCTCGCCGTCACGGTCGGCTCCCCCGACGCGGCCACGTTCGCCTGGAAGATCAGCGACGGCCTGGCGCTCAGCGACGTCGACCGGCGCCGGCTGCACGCGCGCAGCCTCCTGCTGGAGCTGCGGCCGCCACGGGTGGCGGGCGTCGTGGCCGAGCTGGCCATGGTCCGCCCGGCTCACCGTGACGCCGCGCTGGACCTGGTCATCCTGGTCACGAGCGTGGGCGGCGGGCTGGGCCCGGCGGAACTATCCCTGCTGGGGCGCGTCGTGCACCTGTTCGGCCTCAACGAGGACGACCTGCGGGCACGGGTGGAGAACCTGCGGGAGTACGCCTACGACGTGACCGCCGCGCGCCGGCGGATCTGGGAGCTGGCGGACACGGCCGCCCTCCTGACCTAGCCCTGCGGTCCGCCAGGCCGGTGTTTGGACCGTTAGACAGGCTATTGCGCGCCGAATTCCATGCGTAACGGTCCAGACCTCGGCGGATCCGTGCCGCGTTCAGGAGATCGAGGCGCTGACGATCGCGGCGATCGCGACGTTCATGGCGCTGCTGACCCAGACGGCCGGGTGGGGCTCCGGATCGACGATGACCTCGCCCAGGCGGCCCGGTGTCAGCATGTCGACCAGCCAGAACGCGGCCGCCATGAGCAGCAGGCCGAGCACGCCGAAGATGGCGGTCGAGGCCAGCCCGGTCCCCAGGTCGTCATACGTGGTGATGATCGAGGTGAACACGATCCCGCCGACGCCGATCAGCGCCGAGCTGAGGAAGATCGCGGCGTTCCGGTTACGCTCCGACCAGATCTGGTGACGCAGCGCACCCGGCGTGAGCCAGTCGGTGAGCAGGAACCCGCCCACCAGAAGGACCACACCAACCGCCACGAAGGCCGTCGCACCAAAAAGCCCGTCGATCACGTCGCTCATGCCGCTGCCTCCGCTGCGCTCCGGCACCGGCATTGATTCCCGAGCTGATGATTCGCTCGCTGACGCTCACTCATGCCGCTGCCTCCGCTGCGCTCCGGCATCGACATGAGTTCCTACCGAGCTGATGATTCGCTCGCTGACGCTCGCTCATGGCGCCGAACGGTACCGGACCTCCGCAAGAGGCGCTTTGACCATGCCCGGTACGCTCGCCGGCCATGAAGAAGCAGACGGGGAAGCGGGCCCGGGCACGCCGGGCGCGGAAGGCACGCCGCGACCGCGACGGGGCCGACCCTGCCGAGCACCCTTCCATCCAGCGCCTCGAACAGGGCGCGAAGTGGGTCCGCGCCGCCGACAAGGCCCGTGCGCGGCGCGCGGCGGCCGCCAAGAGCACCAAGAAATCCGAGTACGTGGCGTTCGGCATCGTGGGGGCGCTCGCCCTCGCGTGCTGCGGCACGGCCACCTACGAGCAGTTCTTCCAGCGCAAGCGGTGCATCGACCAGCGCACCCAGCAGGTGATCGAGAACTCGTACTGCGGCTCGGGCGGTGGCGGCGTCGGCCGCTGGTACTACGGCGGTGGCGGCGGCAGCCGGGTCGGCGAGAAGGTCACCGGCGGCTCGTTCTCGCGTGGCGGCTTCGGCCGGTTCGTCGGCGGCGGCAGCTGATGCGCCGCGTCGCCTGCACCCCCCGGCCCGACTGGCAGGCCACGGTCGAGGAGCAGGGCCTGCTGTACGCGGTCACGCCCGGCGACAACGGCCAGCTCTACGCGTACTGGGACGAATCGGCGTACTACGAGTTCAGCCTGCCCGAGGTCGAGCGGCTGGAGGACACGGTCGCCGAACTGCACGAGATGTGCCTCGACACGGTCGCCTGGGTGATCGCGGAGCGGCGCTACGCCGACTACGCCATCGCCAACCCGCGCGTCGTCGAGCTCATCGAGCGCTCGTGGCACCGCCGCGCCGAGGAGATCAGCCTGTACGGCCGGTTCGACCTGCGCTACGACGGCGACGGGCCGGCCCGGATGCTCGAGTACAACGCGGACACCCCCACCTCGCTGCTGGAGGCGGCCGGCCCGCAGTGGTTCTGGCTGGAGGAACGCCACCCCGGCAAGGACCAGTGGAACTCGCTGCACGAGCGGCTCGTCGAGGCGTGGCGCAAGCACGCGGCGAACCTGCCGTCGGGCCCGGTGCACGTCACGTACACGTCCGCCGACGAGGTCGGCGAGGACTTCATGACGGCCACCTACCTGCAGGAGTGCGCCGAGCAGGCCGGCCTGCACACGGCGTGCCTGCCGATTGAGGAGATCGGTTGGGACCCCGCCGGCCGGTTCGTCGACGAGCACGACCGCGAGATCAGAACCATCTTCAAGTTGTACCCGTGGGAATGGCTGGTCTCGGACAGCTTCGGCGGCCACCTGCTCGACCTGGCGCTCGCCGGGCGCGGCCCGCGCTGGATCGAGCCCGCGTGGAAGATGCTGCTGTCCAACAAGGCGCTGCTCGCGCTGCTGTGGGAGCGCTACCCCGGTCACCCCAACCTGCTGGCGTCCTATCTGGATGGACCGCGCGAGCTGGCCGCCCTCGGCTACGTCGAGAAGCCGCTGCTCGGCCGGGAGGGTGCCGGCGTGAAGATCGTGACGCCCGGCTTCTCCGTTGCCGGCAAGCCGGTCTTCCCGTACGCCGGGCCGCAGTGCTACCAGGCGTTCCACGCCCTGCCGGAGTTCGACGGGAACCGCACGGTGCTCGGCGCGTGGGTGGTCGACGACGAGCCGGCGGGCCTCGGCATCCGGGAGACCGCCGGGCTGATCACGGACACGAACGCCCGGTTCATCCCGCACCTGATCACATAGGGTCCCGGCGCTGGCCGCGTGCCCGCACCACCACGAGCAGCAGCAGGAACGCCCCGGCCAGCACGACGCCGGCGCCGACCAGCGCCATCGGCGGGACCGGGAACGACCCGCCGGCCACGACCGTCGGTGGCGCGCTGGTGGGGGCGGGCGGCCCGTCGAGCACCGTGACCACCACCTCGGCCATCGACAGGTCCACCGTCACGTGCGTCGGCAGGCCGGTCACCGCCGTCTCGCCGGCCGCGCCGCCACCCGCCGGGCTGGCGGACGCGACCGGCACGTCGCCCACCGGCCGCGACTCGGTGCGCACCGTGACGCTCAGGCCGGCCGGCGCGTTCTGCCCGGCCGTGATGTCGCAGGTGGTGGCGGCCGCGAAGTAGAGCGGCCGGGGCAGTTGGGCCTCGACCGCCCCCGGCGCCCGGATCAGGCGCCCGCTCGCCCCGTCCGCGCACGCCACGTCCAGCACCTGCCCGGTCGCGGCGGTCGAGCCCGCCGCGCCGTCCGGCATCGACCAGACCAGCCGCAGCTGGGTCGCGGCGAGCAGCGCGTACGAGGCGGTGCAGGTGCGCGACGGCCGCTCCGGGGTCAGCGCCACGGTCAGCGCGGCCGGGCCGTCCAGCCCGACCGCCGGCGAGCCGGGGCCCTCGTCGCAGGACAGGCCGGTCAGCCGCCAGGATCCCGACACGGTCGCGAGCGCGGGGACCGCCGTCACGTCGTACTCGCCGAGGGGCAGGGTGGTCGGCAGGTCGCCGCTGGCGCTCGTGGGCGTACTCCCGTCGGGTGTGGTGGCGGTGAGGCCGAAGCCGCCCACCGGGGTGAGGCCCGCGGACCCGCCCGCGACCACGAACACGCCGGCGCCCGCGGCGTCGGCGGTGGCCAGCCGCAGCGTGAGGCTGCCCTGGCGGCGGACGCTGCGGAAGACGCAGTCGCGGGGCGCGCCGGCGGTCGGGATCTCGATCGTGGCGGTGAGGCCGGAGACCGGCATGGTCTGCCCGTCGCAGGTCACCGACGCCAGCCGCCAGGCGCCCTCGGCGGGCAGGGTCTGGCTCACGGTGTAGGTCCCGGCGGGCAGCGCGGTGAGGTTCGCCCCGGCGGCGTAGACCGGCTCGCCGGGCGGGCCGGTCGTGGCGACGAGGTCGGCGGACGCCGGCCCGCGCACCGCGAAGGTGAACGTGCCCGCGCCCTCCTCCGCGACGGCGCGCAGCACGAGACCGGTCACCGGCGGCGGGGACAGCAGGTACGTGCAGGTCACCGTGTCGCCGGCGGCCAACGCGATCGTCGCGGCGGCGCCTGAGACGCCCACCCCGGACCCGAGCGCCGGCGTGCACGTCAGCGAGGCGACGGTCCAGCCGGACGGCGGCTCGGCGGCCATCGAGTACGGCACCCCGCCGGGCGCCGTGGCGAGCCGGGTGAACCGCACCTCCGAGCCCGAACCGCGCGACGGGAGCGTGGCCGCGCCGCCGGGCACGATCAGCCGGGCCGCGCCGTCGGGCGCGTAGGTGAGGTCGGTGCGCAGCCGCAGCGGCTGCGGGTAGCCCACCGGTCGGGTCAGCGCCGCCTGCACCACGACCGTGCCGGTGGCGACGGACGCGCCGGTCACGTAGTAGGCCACGCAGAACACGTGCCGGACCTGCGCGGGGAAGCCCACCCAGGCGACGTTCGCGCCGTCGCGCTGGTCGGCCGCGCAGCGCAGGGTCGCGAACGCCAGCTGGCCGCCGCCGGGCAACGGGTCCTTCGGGGTCCCGGGCTGCGCCCACAGCCTGCCGCGCGACTGGGCCGCGGCCCGCTGCGCGGCGGTCAGGCTGATGGTGGTCGCGCCCGCCAGCGTGCCGCCGGTCGGCTGGCCCCGGGCGTCCAGCAGCGGCGTCGTCTCGCGGGTGACGATCTTCGTGGCGAACGGTTCGGTCACGACGCTCAGCGGCGTCCCCCGACTGCGGCCCGTGCCCAGCGTGAACGCGACCCCCGGCAGCGGCCGGCACCCCGGCTGGGCGGCCGACTCCACCTGCGGGTCCACGGCCTGACCCGGCGCGTACGGCGAGTCGCGGCCCGGCTGGCGCGGCGCCTCCGCCCGGTCGCTGCGCACCCGAGCCGCGCTGACCTGCTCAAACCCGTCGCAGACCCGGGCCGCGAAGGTCACCCGGTAGGTGACCGGCGCCGACGTCGACGCCCTGCTCGGTTCGTTGGCCGCCGCCGGGCTCGGGACCATTCCCACGAGTACGCCCACGACGGCGGCCATCATCAGGCGGGGTCTCACATCTGGCCCTCTCGATGCCGGCTGGTGCCGTCGACGGTATATCCCCGGGTCACCCGAACGCCGGAGTCCTATGCTCCCGGTATGGCAGCACCTCTCCCGGACAACGAGCCGCCGCGCGTGGACGTGGTGCGCGGCGCGCCGACATCCGAGGAACTGGCGGCGCTCGTCGGCGCCTTGGCGGCGCTCAGCGCCGCCGCGCCGCCGCCCCCCGCACCGCCCTCCCGCTGGGCCCGCACCTACCGCCCCACCCGCTGACGCTCCCCTCACCCCCGCACTGCGGATCTTGGATGATCATGGCCGCTGTTTCGGCTGTTCCGTCCATGACCCGGCTAGGTCGTGTCGCCCGCGTCCGGCGGGGGCGGTGGCGGGGAGGTGGGACGGCGGCGGGGTTTCGGGAGCGGGGCGAGCGTCCCGAACGGGAACGGGAGGCGGCGGGCCTGCTGGGACTCCAGGCGCTTGCGCGCCTCCGCGAGGGTCGGCAGTTCCTCGACCAGCGGCTGGCGGCAGAACTTGCAGACCAGCGCGTTGACGGCCACCTCCTCGCAGCACCACGGACAGTCGCGGCGGCCGAACACCCGCCCGCGCGCGATCCCCAGCCAGCTGATCATCTTGATGACGAAGAACAGCACGGCCGTGAGGATGAGGAAGTTGAGCAGGTCGGTGACGAACCTGCCGTAGTAGATGTCGGCCTCGCCGACCTTGACCGACACCTTCGAGTAGTCCTGCTTGCCGGCCACGGCGGCGACGAACTGCATGAGGATGTTCTGGGCGAGGGACTGGACGAGCGCCGCGAACGCCGTGCCGATGATGAACCCGAGCGCGAGGTCGAGCATGTTGCCGCTCATCGCGAACGCGCGGAACTCGCGCATCAGCTTCCGCATGCGCGACATTCTGCCGTCGGGCCCATAGATCGGTAACGTGACCATCGTGAGTACGACAAGCGCCCTGCTGGTGCTGGCCTCGGCCAGCCCGGCCCGACTGAAGACGCTGCGCGCCGCCGGGGTGGAACCCGAGGTGCTGGTCAGCGGCGTGGATGAATCCACTGTGGATGCCATGGACGCGGACGTGCTGGCGGGCACGTTGGCCCGGCTCAAGGCGGAGGCGGTCGCGGTGCGGCTGCGGCTGCACGCGCCGGCGGCGGGGGTGAACGCCGACGGGCGCCGGCGCCTCGTGCTGGGCTGCGACTCGGTGCTGGCCTTCGACGGCGCGATCCTCGGCAAGCCCACTGACGCCGAGGACGCGCGAAAGCGCTGGCACGCGATGCGGGGCCGCGAGGGCGTGCTGCACACGGGGCACTGTCTGATCGACGCGGTGACGGACGAACTGCACGAGCGGGTCGCCCGGACCACGGTCCGGTTCGCCGACCTGAGCGACGCGGAGATCGACGCGTACGTCGCGACGGGCGAGCCCCTGCACGTGGCCGGCGCGTTCACCATCGACGGGCTCGGCGGATGGTTCGTCCGCGAGGTCGAGGGCGACCCGGGCACCGTCGTGGGCCTGTCCCTGCCGCTGCTGCGCGACCTGCTGGCGGCGCACGATGTGGCCGTGTTCGATCTCTGGTCGGACTAGGGTCACGGGTATGACCGCCAAGACCCTGGGGCTCTCCGACGAGTTGCACGCGTACGTCGTAGCGCACAGCTGCCCGCCCGACCCGCTGATCGCCGACCTGATCGCCGAGACGCTGGCCGTGCTGCCGGCCGAGTCCGGCATGCAGATCGCGCCGGAGCAGTCGGGCTTCCTGACCCTCTTCACGAGGCTGCTCGGCGTGCGCCGGGCGGCGGAGGTCGGCACGTTCACCGGCCTGTCGTCCATCTCGATCGCCCGCGGGATGGCCGATGACGGCGTGCTGACCTGCTTCGACATCTCGGAGGAGTACACGTCGATCGCCCGCAAGTACTGGGCGCGGGCCGGGCTGACCGACAAGATCGAGCTGCGTATCGGGTCGGCCGCCGAGAAGCTGCGGGAGCTGCCCGCCGAGGAGCACCTGGACCTGGCGTTCATCGACGCGGACAAGGCCTCCTACCCGACCTACTGGGCGGAGCTGGTGCCGCGCATGCGGCCCGGCGGCGTGATCCTGCTGGACAACGTGCTGCGCCACGGCCGCATCGTCGCGCCGCAGAGCCCGGACGACCACGCGATGGTCGCGTTCAACGACGCGGTCCTGGCCGACGAGCGGGTCGACTCGGTGCTGCTGCCGCTCGCCGACGGTCTGACGATCGCCCGCAAACGCTGACACGTTCGGGCGGGGCGCCGGGTGGCGCCCCGCCCGAACGTCAGCGCACGCTTCGGGCGAACTCGCGGGCCGCCCAGAACACGGCGAGTGACGTGAGCACGCCCATGATGAGCAGCGACTGCCACACCCGGTCGTTGCCGAGGTCGCCGGCGAACAGGGCCCGGGTGCCGTCGACCGCCCACGAGAACGGGTTCCACTGGGCGACGTTCTTGAGCCACGCGGGCGCGAACGCGAGCGGCAGCAGGATGCCCGACAGGAGCAGCACCGGCTGGGCCACCGTGTTCATCAGCGGGGCCAGCGCGTCCTCGCTGCGCACCTTGAGCGCGACCCCGTAGGAGACCGCCGAGGTCATCAGCGCGATGAGCGCGAGCAGCAGGAAGGCCAGCAGCAGGTTCTCGATGTAGACGCGCAGGCCGAAGGCGAGCGCGAGCAGGGTGATGATGATCGCCTGCGCGATGAGCGACACGACGTCGCGCAGCGACCGGCCGAGCAGCAGGGCCAGGCGGCTGACCGGGGTGACCCGGGACCGCTCGATGACGCCCGCGCGCAGCTCGGCGATGAGCCCGAAGCCCTGGAACAGCCCGCCGAAGATGGCGAGCAGCACGAGCAGGCCGGGCACGAAGATGCGGTACGTCTCCGCGTTGGTGTTCGCGCCGAGCGGCGCGAGCGCCGGCTTGAGCAGCGGCGCGAACAGCAGCAGGTACATCACCGGCTGGAAGATGCCGACGAAGATCCAGACCGGGTTGCGCAGCAGGAGGAGCATCTGGCGCTGGAGGATGAGCCAGGTGTCACGGAGGAACTTCATGGTCGTCTGCCTCAGCTTTCCCGCAGCGAGCGGCCGGTCTTGGTGAGGAACACGTCGTCGAGGCTCGGCCGGTGCAGCTCGATCGTGGTCAGGGCGAGGCCGGCGCCGTCGAGGGCGCGCAGCACGTGGGGGATCGCGGTCGCCCCGTCGTCGACGTAGAGGCGCAGGCCGCCGTCGTCGGGCTCCAGCTTCTTCACGACCTCCTCGGCGCCCAGCACCTTGCTCGCGCGCTCGGCGACGCCGGCCGGCAGGCCGACCTTGAGCACGTCGCCGGAGATCTCGCGCTTGAGGTCGGCGGGGGTGCCCTCGGCGACGATCTGGCCGTGATCCATGATCGCCATGCGGTCGCAGAGGGCATCGGCCTCGTCGAGGTAGTGCGTGGTGAGGAAGACGGTCAGGCCCTCGGTGCGCAGGCGGCGGATCTCGTCCCACATGTGGGCGCGGCTCTGCGGGTCGAGCCCGGTGGTGGGCTCGTCGAGGAAGACCACCTTGGGCTGGTGGATGATGCCGAGCGCGATGTCGACGCGGCGACGTTGGCCGCCCGAGTAGGTCTTGCACTTGCGGTCGGCGTACTCCGCGAGCTGGAAGCCCTCCAGCGCGCGGGTGGCGCGCTCGTGCGCCTCAGCCTTGCCCAGGCCGTAGAGCCGGGCCTGGAGCACGAGCTCCTCGCGCGCCGTCGAGTCGTCCCAGGTGCTGCCGCCCTGAGCGACGTAGCCGATGCGCCGGCGCACCTCGCCGGGCTCGGTGCGCAGGTTGGCGCCCGCGATGATGGCGTCGCCGCCGTCGGGCTCGATGAGCGTGGCCAGCATGCGCAGGGTGGTGGTCTTGCCGGCCCCGTTGGGCCCCAGGAATCCGAAGATCTCTCCCTCGGACACCTCCAGATCGACGCCGCGGACGGCGTCGACCACGGCGGTCTCCCGCCCCGCGCGGCTGCGGAACGACTTCCGCAGACCGGTGGTCTTGATCATGTGAACTCCCGCGTGTCCCGTGAATGCGGTCCGTACGCTATCGCGATATAGCTGTGGTAGTCAACTTTGATTATTCCTCGATAGGTCGCGACTGCCCGTCGCGCTCGCGCTGCGCCCGCAGCACGCGCATCGCCTCCGACCGCTCGTCCAGCCCCGCCGGCCCCCACTCGGCCCGCAGCTCACCGGCCTCGATCCGGTCAGCCGTCCGCTCGCACCAGTCCGCTTCGAGTTCAGCACGCCCCACCGACAATTCGAACATCCAACCCACATGTACGGGCTTGGTGGCCTGCATGAACTCGCTGGCGAGCATGGCCGTGAAGCCGCCCGCGATCGTGCGCAGGCGCGCCGCCCGGTGCCGCAGCGCCGCCGCCGCCTCGTTCTCCGGCATCGCCCAGATCAGCGAGAAGGCCACCTGGAAGGGGTCGACCGGCGCCTTGTAGTCCCACCAGTACCGCCGCAGCAGCTCCTGGAACTCCTGCTCGCCCGCCGCCGTGACCAGATACGACGTCCGGGCCGGGCGGGCGTCGACCTGCTCCGTGCCCACCTCCTCGAGCATTCCCTCCTGGGCGAGCTTGCGCAGCGCGTGGTAGATGGAGCCGGGCGCGATGGCGGCCCACTCCTCCACGTTCCAGCTCTCCAGCTCGCGGCGGACGAGGTAGCCGTGCACGGGCTGCAGCCAGCGCACCAGGCCGAGGATCATGAGACGGGTCGTCGACATGGCCAAAAGCGTAATAGCCAAACTTGACTAAGCTGTCGTTAAGCCACCAGACGGGAAACGAACCTAAGCTGGCAGCGTGCGTACAGTCCTCATCGCCAACCGTGGCGAGATCGCGGTCCGCGTCATCCGTGCCTGCAAGGACGCCGGCCTGCGCAGCGTCGCCGTCTACGCCGACAGCGACCGCGACGCCCCGCACGCCCGCCTCGCCGACGAGGCGTACGCCCTCGACGGCGACACCCCCGGCGCCACGTACCTGCGCATCGACAAACTGATCGGGATCGCCCGCCGCGCCGGGGCGGACGCGGTCCACCCCGGCTACGGCTTCCTCGCCGAGAACGCCGACTTCGCCGCCGCCGTCATCGAGGCCGGCCTGACCTGGATCGGCCCGTCCCCGCAGGCCATCCGCGACCTGGGCGACAAGGTCACCGCCCGGCACATCGCCCAGCGCGTCGGCGCCCCGCTGGTCGCCGGCACGACCGACCCGGTCGCCGGACCCGACGAGGTCGTCGCGTTCGCCCGTGAGCACGGCCTGCCCGTGGCCATCAAGGCGGCCTTCGGCGGCGGCGGCCGGGGCCTCAAGGTCGCCCGCACGATCGAGGAGATCCCCGCGCTGTTCGACAGCGCGACCCGCGAGGCCGTCGCCGCGTTCGGCCGCGGCGAGTGCTTCGTCGAGCGCTACCTCGACCGCCCCCGCCACGTCGAGGCGCAGGTGCTCGCCGACCAGCACGGCAACGTGATCGTCGTCGGCACCCGCGACTGCTCGCTGCAGCGCCGCCACCAGAAGCTCGTCGAGGAGGCGCCCGCGCCGTTCCTCACCGACGCACAGCGGGAGCAGATCCACACGAGCGCCCGCGCGATCTGCCTCGCGGCCGGCTACCACGGCGCCGGCACCGTGGAGTACCTGGTGGGCCAGGACGGCACGGTCAGCTTCCTGGAGGTCAACACCCGCCTGCAGGTCGAGCACCCGGTCACCGAGGAGACCGCCGGCATCGACCTGGTCCGCGAGCAGTTCCGCGTCGCGGCCGGCGAGAAGCTGCGCCACGCGGCCGACCTGACACCGCGCGGTCACTCGATCGAGTTCAGGATCAACGGCGAGGACGCCGGTCGCGGCTTCCTGCCCGCGCCCGGCCTCATCTCCGCGCTGGTCCTCCCCTCAGGCCCTGGAGTACGCGTCGACAGCGGCGTGGTCGCGGGCGACTCGATCGGCGGCAACTTCGACTCCCTGCTGGCCAAGGTGATCGTCACCGGCGAGACCCGGCGCGAAGCGCTCGAACGCGCCCGGCGCGCGCTCGACGAGATGGTCGTCGAGGGCATCGCCACGGTCCTGCCGTTCCACCGCCTGGTCGTCCGCGATCCCGACTTCGTCGACGACCCCTTCCGCGTCCACACCCGCTGGATCGAAACGGAGTGGAGAGGCCAGGTCCCCCCGCACAGCTCCACGGCGCCGACCCCGGCCGAGCCGCGCACATCCCTCGTGGTGGAGGTCGCCGGCAAGCGCCTGGAGGTCACCCTCCCCGCCGACCTCCTGGGCCAGGTGGGCACCGGCGCAGGCGCATCGGGCCCCTACCGGCGTGGCCGGCGGGCCGGCGGGCGGGCGGGGCACGCGCCGGCGACGGGCGAGTCGCTGACCAGTCCGATGCAGGGCACGATCGTGAAGATCGCCGTGGCGGACGGCGACGAGGTGGCCGAGGGCGACCTGATCGTGGTCCTGGAGGCCATGAAGATGGAACAGCCCCTGCACGCCCACCGCACCGGCAAGATCCACAACCTGACGGCCGCAGTAGGCGAGACCATCGCCACCCACGCCGTAATCTGCCACATCCGCTGACACCCGCCGGGCGACCGTTGGATCTTCGGGGCTTTGTGTCGTCGGAGCGACCGGAGTCCCCGAAGATCCGCTGACCCCACCCACGACAGTGGATCTTCAGGGTTTCGGGTCGTTGGAGCGACCCAAAGTCCTGGAGATCGCGCATGGCCCACCGGGGAAGCCGCCGAAGGCGCAACTTTGGCGGGAGGGTACGGCCGGATAACCGGCGTTGTGGGGATAACGCGGTTAACCTCGTGCGGTGGCCGCGCAAGAGTGCACCTTTGGCGGTAGCGCACCGGTTAGTGGCTCGGTGGGGGGCCGTACTCGCTGATGTTCGTGGCGTACTGCTGCTGGTGGGGCATGCGGCCGGCGGCGACCAGCGCTTCGTACTGTTGCTTCGCGGCGTCGCTGACCGGGGCGACCCACACCGCCGTGCCGTAGGCGCAGATCTCCGTCCAGCGGCCGGCGATCTCGCCGTTGTCGAAGCGCATGGCCGTGATGGCGTTGGCGCCGCGCTGCTGGGCCTGGTAGATCATGCGGCCCATCGCCTCGTTGCGGCTCTGCAGCAGCAGGGTGGTCATCTCGGGGATCTCGCCGCCGCCGATGGAGCGGAAGCTCGCCGTGAAGCCGGCACCGACGTTGCGGGCCCGCACGGTCACCCCGAACACCTCGCCGTAGACGGCGAGCACCTCATAACCGGGAATATCGTTGGAGGTCACCACCAGCACGCGCTCAGCGTAGCCCGGAAAGCCGCCCGGGACCGACGATGCGCCCGTGTCCTATCGCGACCGGGTTACCCTGCCACGCATGGTCGCCGCGTTGGAACTGTACTTCGACACCGTCGCCGAGCAGCGCGTCAAGACGCTCTGGCGCAACCTCACCGCCGCCGGGGTGACCAACCAGGGCGAACACGCGCACGGCAAGCACCGCCCCCACGTGTCCCTCGTGGTCGCCGACGAGCTGGACCCGGTGGCCGTCACCGACGCGCTCAAGGGGCTGACCGTCCCGCCGCCGATCACGCTCACCTTCGGACACGTGGGCCAGTTCCCCGGCGGCGTGCTGTGGTTGGGGCCGGCGCCGAAGGCGGAGCTGCTGGAGCTGCACGCCGAGGTGGTCGACCGGCTGGACGCGGCCGGCGTGGAGTTCTGGCCGCTCTACCGCCCGGGCGTCTGGGTCCCCCACTGCACCCTGTCGATGACGGCCCGCGGCGACGCGATCTCCACCGGCGCCCGGACGGCCTTCGACTTCGTCCCGCTACAGGCGACGCTGCGCAGCGCCGCCGTGGCGGACCACAACAGAGAGATTTTCACTCAAATTCGTGCTGCATGAGCTGGCGCGCCGCCTCGGCGATGGAGCCCGACAGCGACGGGTAGATCGTGATGGTGTGGGCCAGCTGGGAGACCGTGAGGTGGTTCTCGATCGCCATGGAGATCGGCAGGATCAGCTCGCTGGCCTTGGGGGCGACGACGACGCCACCGATGATCAGGCCGGACGCCGGACGGCAGAACAGCTTGATGAAGCCGTCGGTCACGTTGGCCATCTTGGCCCGGGCGTTGCCGTCCAGCGACAGCATGACCGTGCGGGCCGGGACCTTGCCCGAGTCGACGTCCTTCTGCGACACGCCGACGTTGGCGAGCTCCGGGTCGGTGAACACGTTGGCGGCCACGGTCTTGAGCTTGAGCGGGGTGACCGCCTCGCCGAGGGAGTGCCACATCGCCACCCGGCCCTGCATGGCCGCGACGCTGGCGAGCGGCAGGACGCCGGTGCAGTCGCCGGCCGCGTAGATGCCGGGCACGTTGGTCCGGGAGACCCGGTCGACCGAGACGTAGCCGCCGGGGGCGACCGTCACGCCGTACCCCTGGAGGTTGAGCGAACCGGTGTTGGGGACGGAGCCGACCGCCATGAGCGCGTGCGACGCCTCGACCGTGCGCCCGTCGGCGAGGGTGACCAGCACGCCGTCGGCGGTCCGGACGACCGACTCGGCGCGGGCGTTGTTGAGGATCGTCATGCCCCGGGCGCGGAAGACGGTCTCGATCGCCATGGCGGCGTCGGCGTCCTCGTGCGGCATGACCCGGTCGCGGCTGGAGACGAGGGTGACGTCGACCCCGCAGGCCAGGTACGCGCTGGCGAACTCGGCGCCGGTCACGCCGGAGCCCACGATGACCAGCTTGGACGGCAGCTCGGGCAGGTCGTAGACCTGGCGCCAGGTGAGGATGCGCTCGCCATCGGGGCGGGCGTCGGGCAGCACGCGCGGGGTGGCCCCGGTGGCCACGAGGACCACGTCGGCGTCGACGCTGTACTCCTCGCCACCCGCCGGCGTGATGATCACCGGGTGGCGGTGCCCGAGCGCGTCGTCGCCGAGCCGGGCCGTGCCGGCGACCAGCTCGACGCCGGCCTTGGTCAGCTTGGCGGCGATGTCATGCGACTGGGCGACCGCGAGCTTCTTGACCCGCTCGTGGACGGCGGGCGCGTCGAGCCGGACGGCGTGCGGGTTGTCGCTGCGGACCCCCAGGTCGCCGCCGTGCCGGAAGGCCGTGACCACGTCCGAGGAGGCGATGAAGGTCTTGGACGGCACGCAGTCCGACAGCACGCAGGCCCCGCCGGCGCCGTCGGCCTCGATCACGGTCACCTCGGCGTCGAGCTGCGTGGCGACCAGGGCCGCCTCGTAGCCCGCCGGGCCTCCGCCGATGATCACAATGCGGCTCATGCTCGCGTCTCCGTCCCAGGATGAGGTCTGCGACTAACCCTAGGTGCCCACCGCCAGCGCGGCTGACGCGCGCTGGAGAATTGACGACTACGGACAGTCGCATTCTTAAGTACGCCTGAAGGGACTATCGTCATCGCGTGCGCTTGTACGCCGCATACGGCTCGAATCTCGACCCTGGGCGAATGCGGGCATATTGCCCCCACTCGCCGCTCGTCGGCACCGGTTGGCTCCAGGGCTGGCGACTGACCTTCGGCGGGGACGACCTGCTGGGACACGAGGGATCGGTCTCCACCGTGGTGGAGGATCCCGACGGACGCGTGTTCGTCGCCCTCTACGACATCCAGGCCACCGACGAGGGGCAGCTCGACGAGCTGGAGGGCTTCACCGCCGGCACGTACCGCAAGCTGCACGTGCGCGTGGCGACCCTCGACGGCGAGGTGACCGCCTGGATGTACGTGCTGGACAGCTACGAGGGCGGCCAGCCCACGGCGTGGTACCTGTCGGAGATCGCCAACGCCGCGCAGAAGGCCGGCGCCCCCGACGACTACGTCGCCGACCTGCGGGACCGCCCCACCCGCGACTAGCGGGCCACCGCCGCCGCGATCTTGAGGAAGGTCACCAGCTCGGCGCGCTCGCCCGGGGTCAGGTCGCGCAGCGACTGGGCCACGACCCGGTCCGCCACCCCGTCGGCGTGGACGAACCGGCGCAGTAGCGGCATCCGTGGCGGGTACGGCGGCTCCCACCCGTACGCGGTGGCGCCGGACTCCCCCTCCGGGCCGGCGATGAGCGCCTCGACCGGGCGCAGGCCCGCCGAGCGGACGGCCAGCAGCTGGGCGCCGACCCGGTGCTCGCGCATCAGGTGCAGCAGGACGGCGAGCCGGGCGCCCGGGCGGTCGTCCGGGACGGGCATGGCCCGCCAGGCGGCGAACAGCGGCATGGCGCCCGGGTCGGCGGCCAGCACGACGCGCTCGGCCAGCGCGGCGAGCCGGTCCAGGCCGGTGACGCCGGCGAACGCGGCCGAACCCCAGCGGCACCACTCGTCGAGACACAGCTCCGCGACCGCCCGCGGGCCGATGACCATCGTCGGCTCCCAGCCGCGCCGCACCGCCTCGGGGGCGACGAAGCCGAGCGCGGCGGCCACGGCGTCCGGGCGTACGTCATGGCCGAGGACCCCGGCCCGGCCCGCCACGTAGAGCGACCACGGGGTGAGCCCGAGCCCGCGCGCCCGCTCCCGGCTGGCCGGGTGCAGCGCGAAGTCGGCCCCGAGCGCGAGCACGGCGCGCTTGGTCGCTGCGGCGCACAGCTCGGGGGTCATCCCGCCGATTGTGCCGGGCGGGCGCCGATCGCGCCCGTCGGGTATCAGTCCATGGTGGACACCGGGAGACCGGAACCGGCCGCCAGCCGGGTGTACTCGCAGCCGGAGAGCTTGCTCATGTTGCCGTCGGTGACCAGGAAACCCGCGTCGCTGAGCAGGCAGTCGTGCAGCGCCACCGCGCGGCGCGGCCGGATGGCGCGGACGAAGTCGACGGACTCCGAAATCTTCAGCCACGGTCCGGAGACCGGGACGAACACGGTGTCCACGCCGGTGACGTCGCCGGGCAGGTCGAACGAGTCGCCGGGGTGGTAGAGCGCGTCCGCGACGAGAAAGCCCAGGTTGGTCACGCGCGGCACGTCCCGGTGGATCTCGGCGTGCAGCCCGCCGAAGGCGCGGACGGGCAGGCCGGCGGCCGTGAACGCCTCGCCCGGGGCGACCGTGGTGGTGACCGGGGCCAGGTCGCCCAGCTTGCCCACCACGTCGGCGTGGGTGAAGATCCGCACCTCGGGACGCCTGGCCAGCGCGTCGGTCAGCTTGTTGATATCGAGGTGGTCGAAGTGCTCGTGGGTGAGCAGCACCGCGTCGACGCCGTCGAGCGACTCGGCCTCGCTGAAGGCGCCGGGATCGATGACGAGCACGGCGTCGCCCGCCTCGATCCGGACACACGAGTGTGAATATTTGACGAAGCGCACCGGGCCTCCTCCAACTGTGACCGGTCCCTAATCTTTGTCGACGCCGAACCGTGATGTCGCGATCCCACGCTGACGGAACCGGTCGGGGTGCGGCCGCATCCAATCGCCGCCCCGACCCACCACCCGCACGGGAGGACATCCATGAGGAAGTACCGCGCCCTCGGTCTCATAACGCTCTGCCTCGCCGTCACCCTCGGCGCCGCCGCCTGCTCCGCGAAGAGCGACGAGGCCACGTCCAGCGCCGGCGCCCCCGCCATGGGCGCCCCGGAGGCCGCCCGCGACAACAAGGCCGACGCCGGCGCCGCCGACATGGCCGGCGGCGGTGCCGCCGAGAAGGGCAACCCGGCCGCCCCGCAGGAGGGCTCGGTGACGCCGCCCGAGGCCGGCGAGACCAACCGCGCCATCATCTACAACGGCACCATCACCGTGGAGGTGGCCGACGTGGCCGGCACGGCAAACCGGGCCGTCGGCCTGGTCACCGGCGCGCAGGGCTTCGTCGGCGCCGACAAGCGCAGCCTCTACAGTCCCACCGACGCGAGCGCCGTGCTCGTGCTCCGGGTGCCGTCGGCGGCGTTCAGCACGACGATGGACGCGCTCGGCAAGCTCGGCAAGGAGCTCGACCGCTCCAGCCAGACGACGGACGTCACCGAGGCCGTCGTCGACCTGGACAGCCGCATCAGGTCGCAGCAGGCCAGCGTCGACCGCACGCGGGCGCTCATGGCCAAGGCCAACACCATCGGCGAGATCGTCTCCGTGGAGTCGGAGCTGACCAAGCGGGAGTCCGAGCTCGCCTCGCTGCAGGCCCGCAAGCGCGACCTCGCCAACAAGGTGTCGTACTCGACGATCACGCTCATGCTGCAGACGGCGAAGAAGGTCGAGCCGCAGCCGGAGCCCGAGAAGGAGGTCACCGGGTTCCTCGGCGGCCTCAAGGCCGGCTGGCAGGCGTTCGTCGTGGCCGTGCAGGTCGTGTTGACCATCATCGGCGCGCTGCTGCCGTTCCTGGTCGCGGTAGCGATCCCGGTGAGCCTGATCATCTGGCTGCGCCGTCGCGGCCGGCGTCCGGCCCCGGTCCAGGCCGCGCCGTCAGCGGTCCGGCCGGCGCAGCCGGTCGAGCAGGGCGGTGACCTGGGCGGCGAAGGCCGGTGACAGCTGATAGTCGAAATGCCCCGCGATAGCGGGCGCGACCCGGTCGCCGGGCGGCGGATCGAACGCCAGCGGATCAACCAGGCGTACGTCCAGCCCGCCCGGCGCCACCGGGCCGCCGATCGCGTCGGTGCGCCGCCACAGGTTGCGCCAGCGCGGCTCGCCGCCGCCGACCGCCTCGGCCAGCTCGCCGAACACGCCGTCGTGGAAGTACGCCGGGAACGCCCGCCCGTACAGGCGGCGCAGCGGTGAGCCGTAGGTGAGCATCGCCGTGCCGGGCCGCGCGTCGGCCGGCAACTGCAGGACGGCCGCCGCGACCAGCACGGCGCCCTGGCTGTGGCCGGACAGCACCACCCCGCCCCGGCCCGCCAGCCACGCGGCGCGGTGGGCCAGCTCGGGGACGGCCCGCTCGGCGTAGCAGGGCACGCCCAGCGGGTGCGCGGCGCGCGGCCAGAACGTGGCGACGTCCCAGATGACGCCGACGACGCGGCGTACCCGTTGGTGGCGGTAGGCCTGGACGCCCAGCAGCACCAGCGCGAGCGCGGTGAGGTTGATGAGGTACGTCCCGGCGGTGGTGAGCGCGTGCAACAGGTCGGCCCCGGCGGAGCCGGACGGCGCGAGCTGCACCGGCCCGAGCCCGGCCAGCGCGAGCCCGGTCGCGGCCAGCACGCCGACGGCCAGGACGCCCCAGGCGACGCCGACCGTCCCTCCGATGTGGTCGGTGGCCCGGGCGCCGACGATCGCGTCGTCGATGTCCGCCGCCCGCGCGGGGTCGCGCGACCGGCCGCCGGGGAAGTCCTCGTCGGTGGCGGCCCGCGCGCCGGCGCGCAGCCGCGGCATGGTCACCGTCCGCACCCATGTGTAGGCCAGCACCGCGACCACGACGCCGACGAGGAAGCCCAGCGCGGCCCACTGGAAGGACAGCGGCGGCTCCAGGCGCACCCGGGCCACCGGCCGCGCCCAGTCGGCCGGGCTGGGCGAGGCGGCCCGGTCGAGGTAGTCGGCGACCCGGTAGGTCAGGCCGGCGGAGAAGGCCACGCCGAGGCCCAGCCCCAGCGATCCCACGATGGGGGTGCCGAAGCCGCCCAGCAGCGGGTCGCGCAGGCGCCCGTACCGGCGGGCGGCGCCGATCTGCACGGCCACCACGACGGCCAGCGCCGCCAGCACCAGCAGTTGCGCCGCGAACAGCCAGGTGACCAGCCGGCCGTACCCGGGCAGCGCGCCCGTCGCCCGCCAGGGCGCGCGGGGCAGCAGCGCGTACCCGAGGCTCGCCGCGGTCAGCGCCAGCGCCGTGCCGCGGGCCGCCCGCACCGCCGACCCGGCCCACCGGGCGGGCGCGTCGCGCGACATCATGCCGCGCGTCAACAGCACCAACGCACAACCCACCAACACCACCATGGTGAGTACGCCCAACAGCACGCCGATCGCCCGCGCCGCCGACGCGGACAGCGGCCCGAGGTCCACGCCGGCGAACCCGCCGGCCCGGTCGTGCCGGACGAGCACCCACAGCAGGACGGCGTCGACGGTGGCGAGCGCGACGGCGATGTGCAGCGCCCGCAGCCGCCCCACGGGGACGCGGCCGTGCCAGAACGTCGGCGAGGCGAGGCCGTCGCCGTCCGGCCGCGCGCCGGCGGGGCGGAACGACTCGTACCGGGCCCAGGTGCCGCGGCCGAGCGCCCACAGGACCGCGATCACGCCGATCGGGGCGAGGGCGCCGAGGGCGAGCCGGCGTCCGGGCGGGACGAAGAATCCGGTGAAGAGCCCGCGCAGCCACGGCCGGCCGGCCATGCACCCGGTGCCCGGCGACGCGCACTGCCAGGCGACCAGGTCCATCGCCGCCCCGACGATGGTGAGCACGAACGTGACCGTCAGCGACAGGGCGAAGAGCCGGCACAGCCCACGCACCACGGCCCGTCCGCCCGGCCCGGCCGGCGGGCGCAGCCAGACCGTCACGTTCGCGAGCGTGAACGGCAGCAGGAGCAGCCAGGCCGCGCGGGCGGCGGCGCCGGACGTGAGCGAGCCCCAGCGGTAGGCCTCCAGGTCGGCGCCGCCCGGCCCGGTCGTCGCGTGCGTCTCCGGCCGGGGCCGGTAGAAGCCGGCCTCGGTGTCGCCCGCGACCCGGCCCACCCACGGCCGGTCGAGCACCTCCTCGGCGGGGGCGCCGTTGACGCCGTGCACCCGGAGCTCGGTCGCCATGGAACAAGCGTAAATGAGACGAAAGAGACATCAAGTATTCCTCAGTTCAGCTCAAGGTTCGGTCAGGCGGCTCAGGAGCCCGGGCCCCACGGTCGACAGGGCCTGGTGAGGCGCCACTCGGGCGCCCCGGTGCCGCGTGCACCGGACCGAACTGCATAGGAGCCATGCCCGGTGCGATTCCCCCGGAACCGTCGCGCCGCCCTGCTGACCGCCCTCGTGACGACGCCACTGGTCGTGGCCGCCACGGGCTCGCCCGCCCTCGCCGACGCGGCCGCGTCGTCGCCGGGCGTCGAGCGCGCGAACCAGCAGGACGGTGTGTCGATCGATGTCAGGGACAACGGTCGAGCCCGCCATCTGGCCATCACGCCCGGCAGCCGGGTCGCGGCCGCGCGCCCGCGCGGCGGCTCGCCCGAGTCCGCCGCCCGCGCCCACCTCGCCACCTACGGGGCCGCCTTCGGCGTCCGCGACCAGGCCCGCGAGCTGCGCGCGGTGGTGACCGTGCCGCAGGACGGTCACGAGCTCGTCCGCTTCCAGCAGACCCGCGCGGGCCTGCCGGTCATCGGCGGCGAGCTGGTCGTGACCCTGGACACCGACGGCGCCCTGCTCGCGATCAACGGCGAGACCTCGGCGGACACGGCCCCGGTCGACGCGGCCACGGTCAGCGCCGCGACGGCGCGGGAGCACGCCATCGCCGCCACCGCGCGGGCCGCCGGCGTGGCCGCCGCGACGCTGCAGGCCAGCGAGCCGACGCTGTCCGTCTACGACCCGTCGCTCGTCGGGCCCGCCACGACGCGGGCCACCGAGACGGTCTGGCGGCTCGAGGTCACCTCGCCCACCCGCCCCGACATCAGCCGGTACGTGCTCGTCAACGCCACCGACGGGCACGTCGCGCTGAGCTTCTCGCGGATCGCCACCGCCAGCGAGCCGAACCGCCAGGTGTGCGACCTCGCCAACGCGCCCACCGACGACGAGACCTGCACGGACGCCCGGAAGACGCGCGCCGAGGGTGAGGCACCCACCGGCATCGCCGACGCGGACAACGCGTACGAGCTGACCGGCGCCGTGCACACCTTCCTCAACTCCCTGGGTCGCGACGGGATCGACGGCAAGGGCATGCGCCTGCTGTCCACCACCCGGTTCTGCCCGACCGGCTGGGAGGACGAGAACACCGGCGGGTGCCTGTTCCCGAACGCGTTCTGGAACGGGCAGCAGATGACCTTCGGCGACGGGTTCGCGTCGGCGGACGACGTCGTCGGCCACGAACTCGCGCACGGCGTGACGGAGCACACGTCCGGGCTGCTGTACTACTACCAGTCCGGCGCCATCAACGAGTCGATCTCGGACGTCCTGGGCGAGTTGTTCGACCTGTCGTACAGCGGCCCGGTGGCGGGCGACGACAGCGCGGAGGTGCGCTGGTTGCTCGGTGAGGACCTGCCGCGCGACCCGGGGGCCAAGACGCCGACGTGGGTCCGCGGCGCGATCCGCAGCATGAAGGACCCGACCCTGTTCGGCGACCCGGACTCCACCCAGAGCGATAACTGGAAGCCGGCCTTCGACGACAACGGTGGCGTGCACGCCGACAGCGGCGTGGGCAACAAGGCCGCCTACCTGATGACCGACGGCGGCACCTTCGGCGGCGTGACCGTCGCCGGCATCCGGGACGTCACCAAGGTCGCGAAGATCTGGCTCGGCGCGGAGAAGCTGCTCACCTCGGGCGCCGACTACGCCGACCTGGCGTACGCCCTGCAGCAGTCCTGCGCGAACCTGGGCTACACCACGGAGTGCGCCTCGGTCAGCCGCGCCACGGCCGCCGTGCAGATGACGCGGCAGCCGGCGACCGAGGCCGCCCCGGCCCAGGCGGCCATCTGCCCGGCCGGCACCCGGCCGCGCAACCTGTTCGTCGACCGGTTCAGCAGCGCCTCGGCGTGGAACGTGACCTCGACGGTGGCCGTGGACGGCAGCGTGCGCCCGAGCGCGGTGGCCGGCAACGCGCTGCTGATGCAGACACCGTTCATCGACCGGCGGCCGACCATCACGGCGACGCTGAGATCCAGCGTCACGCTGCCCACCTCGGGCACCGTGTACGTGCGCTTCGACCACCTCGACGCGTTCGACTGGATCGGACCGGGCTACCTGTGGACCGGCTACTTCGACGGCGGCTTCCTGGGGATCACCACGAGCACCGCCACGAACCCGACCTACGCCGCCCCCAAGGGCGCCTGGGTCAACGGGCCCAACCGCGAGATCGAGGCGGCGTACGGCGGCATCGGGTTCGGCGGCGACAGCCGCGGCTGGACCTCGTCCCGCATCACGCTGGACCCCACGACGTACCGGGGCAAGAAGGTCAAGCTCCAGTTCAAGGTCCGCACCGACGGCATCATCGCCGGTAGCGCCGCCTACGGCTGGTGGCTCGACAACGTGCAGGTCTACACCTGCGCCGCGAGCAGCCCGGTGCACTCGGACTACAACGGTGACGGGGTCAACGACGTGGCGATCGGCTCGCCCGACCGCGACGTCGACGGCCTGCCGGACGCCGGCGCCGTGACCGTGTCCTACGGCTCGTCGGGCAGCGGCCTGACCACGTCCAGCGCGCGGGTCCTCACGGCCGGCGTGCCGGTGGCCAACCAGCAGTTCGGCGCCGCGACGACCAGCGCCGACTTCAACGGGGACGGCTTCGCCGACCTCGCCGTCGGCGCGGCAGCCAAGGGCACGACCGCCGGCCGGGTCACCGTGTACTACGGCTCGTCCGAAGGGCTCACCGCCCTGCGCTCGAAGGCGTTCGCGAGCACGACCTTCACCACGTCCGCCGCGGCGGGCTTCGGCAAGGTGCTGGCCGCGGGCGACGTCAACAAGGACGGCCGGGCGGACCTCGCGATCGGCACTGAGGGATTCTCCTCGTCCGCGGGCGGCGTCGGCGTCCTGAAGGGGACCTCCAGCGGCCTGACCACGACGGGCCGCGCCTGGCTGACCCAGAACACGACCGGCGTGCCGGACGCGGCCGAGGCGGGCGACCGGTTCGGCGCCGCGCTGGCCATCGGTGACCTCAACCGGGACGGTTACGCCGACCTGGCCGTGGGCGCCCCCGGCGAGACCGTCGGGTCACCCCGCGGCGGCATGGTCACCGTCCTGCGCGGCTCGGCGACGGGCGTGACCGGCACCGGCGCGCGGGCGTTCACGCAGAACACGACCGGCGTGCCGGACGGCGCCGAGACCGGCGACCTGTTCGGCGCCGCGCTCGCCATCGGCGACCTCAACCGGGACGGCTACGGCGACCTGGCCGTCGGCGCACCCGGCGAGTCGGTCGGGACGCGGGCCCGGGCCGGGATCGTGACCGTGCTCAAGGGCTCGACGTCCGGCGTGACCGGCACCGGCGCCAAGGCGTTCAGCCAGAACACGACCGGCGTACCGGACAGCGCCGAGACCGGCGACCAGTTCGGCGCCGCCCTGGCGGTCGGCGACGTCACCGGCGACGGATACCACGACCTGGCCGTCGGCGTGCCCGGCGAGTCGGCCGGCTCGGCGACATCGGGCGGCGTGGTCACGGTGCTGAAGGGTTCGACGTCGGGCGTGACCGGCACCGGCGCCGTGGTTCTCGGCCAGTCGGCCGCGACCGGCGGCGCCGAGGCGGGCGACCAGTTCGGGGCCGCCGTGGCGATCCGGAAGATCCGCTCCGGGACCCAGGCCAACGTGCTCGTCGGCATCCCCGGCGAGGACGCGGGCAAGGGCGCCGTGGTGCTCTTCCCCGGCGGTCCTACCACGACGGGCGCGCAGGTCGTGACCAATGGGCAGTTCGCCGGCGGCGCGCAGGCCGGCACCCGCTTCGGCGNGGCCCCCCCCCCCCCCCCCCCCCCCCCGGGCGGTCACGGCTGGTTCAGCAGCCCGGCGATCGCCGTATAGACCATGACGCGTACGCCGTGGCCGATCGCGGACTCGTCGATGTCGAAACTGGACTGGTGGATGTCGACGCTGTCCACCGCGTTGGGGCGGCCCACGCCGAGGCGGATCATCGCGCCGGGAACGGTCTCCAGGTAGTACGCGAAGTCCTCACCGCCCATGCTGACCTCGGCCTCGTGCACCGCGTCCGGGCCCAGCACGGCCGTGGCCGCGTCCGCGATGAGCCGGGTCGCCGCGGCGTCGTTGACGACCGGCGGCACGCCGCGCGTGTACGTCACGTGGGCGGTGCCGCCCGTGCCGGCGACCACGCTCTGCACCAGCTCGGTGACCAGGGTCGGCAGCTCCCGCCAGGTGTCGCGGCTCAGCGTGCGGACGGTGCCGCGCGCGTAGCCCTCGCTCGGGATGGTGTTGGCCGCCTCGCCGGCGCGGACCGCGCCGAAGACCAGGCTCACCCCGCCGCGCACGTCGACCCGCCGGTCGAGCAGCGCCGGCACGTCGACGAGGACGCGGCCGAGGCTGTGCACCAGGTCCACGGTGAGGTGCGGGCGGGCCGTGTGGCCGCCCGGCCCGGTGATGCGGACCTCGACCGTGTCGGCCGCCGCGGTGAACGCGCCGGAGCGCACGCCGACCGTGCCGACGGGCAGCTGCGGGTTGCAGTGCAGGGCGAAGATCCGGGAGACGTCCTTGAGGCCGCCCGCCGCGATGATCTCGGGGGCGCCGGTGAGCAGGCCGTCCTCGCGGACCATGATCTGCTCCTCGGCCGGCTGGAAGAGCAGCCGCACCCGGCCCGGCAGCGCGCCCGCCCTCGCCAGTTGGGCGAACATGAGCCCGGCGCCCAGCAGGATCGTGGCGTGCACGTCGTGCCCGCAGGCGTGGCAGACGTTCGGCTTCGTCGAGCGGTAGGGCACGTCCTTGGTGTCCGGCAGGGGCAACGCGTCGATGTCCGCGCGCAGCGCCAGGACCGGGCCGTCGCCCGTGCCGATGTCGCAGATGACGCCGTTGCCCTGGGGCAGCAGCCGCGGCTTGAGCCCGGCCTCGACCAGCTCCCGCTGAATGAGCGCGGCCGTCTCGAACTCCTGGCCGGACAGCTCGGGGTGCGCGTGGATGTGACGGCGTACCGCGATGAGGTGCCCGCCCCGGGCGGCGAGGAAACGATCGAGCGCCGGGCGCGGGTCGTACGCGGCGGGACAGCCGAGGGTGCCTCGGGGGTCGATCCGGTCCGCTTGCTCAGGTCCGCCGCCGGCTGTCGCGGGCAGCGTCAGCACACTCGTCACAACGACATCTCGATTTCAGTCGGTCAATATGGCTGTCTTGCGTTTCTACCCGGGGGACTCACACAGGGTAGTCCGAGGGCGGTAACGCTACGCAATGTCATTTCGGTTCCAGCTGCATTGCACAGCGTCACGTTTGGCCCATTCCCCCCTATCTTGCCACCTCAGGACATCGGGCGTACCGGACACGCTTACCCGTTTTCACGTTTGCCACACCGACGACAAGCGTCCCACTTCGCGGCAGCAACACGCAGCGTAAGAAGCATTTTCAGCGTCGCCGACGGCACACTAATCACACTGCGTGTCCGTTAACGCTCGATCAGGTGAATGCGCTCAGAAAGTCTCGGCCGGTCGGTAGATTCCCCATTCGGCGCGCAGGGCGTCGCACACCTCGCCCACCGTCGCCCGCAGCCGCAGCGCCTCGCGCATGGGCGGGAGCACATTGTCCGTACCCGCCGCCGCGGAGCGGAGCGCGGACAGCGCGCGCTCGACGGCGGCCGCGTCCCGCGAACTCCGCAGCTCCGCCAGGCGCGCGGCCTGCGCCGCCTCGATCGCCGGGTCGACCCGCAAGGGCTCGTAGGGCTCCTCCTCGTCGAGGGCGTAGCGGTTCACGCCGACGACGACGCGGGCGCCGGCGTCGATCTCCTGGGCGACCCGGTAGGCCGACGTCTCGATCTCGCGCTTCTGGAAGCCCGCCTCGATGGCCGCCACCGCGCCGCCGAAATCGGCCACGCGGACCATCAGCTCCGCCGCGGCCGCCTCGACCTCGTCGGTCATGGCCTCGACGGCGTACGACCCGGCGAACGGGTCCACCGTGGCCGTCAGGTCGGTCTCGTGGGCGATCACCTGCTGGGTGCACAGGGCCAGCCGGGCGGACTTCTGCGTGGGCAGCGCGATCGCCTCGTCGTAGGCGTTGGTGTGCAGCGACTGGGTGCCGCCGAGCACCGCGCCGAGCGCCTGCACCGCCACCCGGATCAGGTTCACCTCGGGCTGCTGGGCGGTGAGCTGGACGCCGGCCGTCTGGGTGTGGAACCGCAGCATCATCGACCTCGGGTCCTTCGCGCCGAACTCGTCGCGCATCATCCGCGCCCAGAGCCGGCGGGCGGCGCGGAACTTCGCCACCTCCTCCAGCAGGGTGGTGCGGGCGACGAAGAAGAACGACAGGCGCGGGGCGAAGTCGTCGACCGCGAGGCCCGCGTCGATCGCGGCGCGCACGTACGCGGCACCGTTGGCCAGCGTGAACGCGATCTCCTGCGCGGGCGTCGCGCCGGCCTCGGCCATGTGGTAGCCGGAGATGGAGATGGTGTTCCACCGCGGGATCTCCGCGCGGCAGTAGGCGAACGTGTCGGCCACGAGCCGCAGCGAGGGCTTCGGCGGGAAGATGTACGTGCCCCGGGCGATGTACTCCTTGAGGATGTCGTTCTGGATCGTCCCGTTGAGCCGGTCGGCCGCGACGCCCTGCTCCTCCGCGACGAGCTGGTAGAGCAGCAGCAGCACGGCCGCCGGCGCGTTGATGGTCATGCTGGTGCTGACCTGGTCCAGCGGGATGCCGTGGAAGAGCCGGCGCATGTCCTCGATCGAGTCGATCGCGACGCCGACCTTGCCGACCTCGCCGTGCGCGATCGCGGCGTCCGAGTCGAAGCCCATCTGGGTCGGCAGGTCGAACGCCACCGACAGGCCGTGCGTGCCGGCCGCGAGCAACTGGTGGTAGCGCGCGTTCGACTCCGCGGCCGTGCCGAACCCGGCGTACTGGCGCATGGTCCACGGACGGGTCGTGTACATCGTGGGATAGACGCCCCGGGTGAACGGGAACGAGCCGGGCTCCCCGAGCCGTCCGGCGAGGTCGTGCGGAAGATCACTTTCAACATACACGGATTTGACGGGCAAGCCGGACTCGCTGGTCCTGGGTGGAGTACGCGCAGTCCGATCGCTCATAACCGCGATCGTATGGCCCCCACCGGACGGCCACGCCGCACCTCGGTCGGAGGTCTGACTTTCCTCAGGGCGCGACGTCGCGCAAGATAGTTCAGTTGGCTATTCCATGACCCGGCACCCGACCCGAGAGTGACCTGACCCCAATGGCCCCTCGCAGGACGGCTCCACCGCGTTGACGACCCATATCCCCACATTCCACGAGCAGCCCATGCCCGGTCGTCCGACCGACCGGGCAGTTCCGGGCGTCGTGGTCGGTGGTCGCTACACCCTGCGCACCCCGCTGGGTCATGGCGGCATGGGCACGGTCTGGCGCGCCACGGACGGGGTGCTGCGCCGCGAGGTCGCGGTCAAGGAGGTGCTCCTCCCGCCGCAGATGCCGCCGGACGAGCGCGCCGCGCTGTGCGAGCGCACGATGCGCGAGGCGCGGGCCTGCGCCGCCCTGTCGCACCCGTCGATCGTGCAGGTCTACGACGTCGTGACCGACGGCGGCCGGCCGTGGATCGTCATGGAGCTGCTGGAGTCGCGCAGCCTCGCCGACATGATCATCGAAGACGGCCCGCTGGCCGGTCGTGCCGTCGCGAAGATCGGCATCGCCATGCTGGGCGCCCTGGAGGTCGCCCACGCGGTCGGCGTCCTGCACCGCGACGTGAAACCCGCCAACGTGCTGATCTGCACCGACGGCCGCTGCGTGCTCACCGACTTCGGCGTGGCCCGGCTGCCGCAGGAGAGCAACCTGACCACGCCCGGCATGGTGCTCGGGTCGCCCCACTTCATCTCCCCCGAGCGGGCCGTCGGCGGCCGCTTCGGCCCGCCCAGCGACCTGTTCTCCCTCGGCGTGACGCTCTACACCGCCGTCGAGGGCAGCCCGCCGTTCGACAAGACCGACCCGTTCGAGACCATGCGGGCCGTCGTCGAGGAGGCGCCCCGGCCCATGCGGCTGGCCGGCCCGCTCGCCCCGGTGCTCACCGGCCTGCTGGAGAAGGACCCGGCCCGGCGGTGGACCGTCGACCAGGCCCGCGACATGCTGCGCGAGCTGCTGGGCGGGCCGCTCGGCCGGTCGCCCGTGCAGCACCCCGACACCGACCCGTACGCGGTGGTGCGGCCGCCCGTCACGCCGCCGCCGGCCGTCAACCCGCCGCCGCCGTCCGGCCAGGTCGGCGGCCGGGCGATGCTCGCCCCGGGCGCATCGCTCACCGACCACCTGGCGAGCCTCCAGCAGCCGGAGGCCCCGGAGGTCGCCCCACCGCCCCCCGCGCGACCCTCGACCTACGGCGCTCCCGCCGGGCACACGCCCAGCCACCGGCACGCCCGGTCCAACGGCATGGGCGGCGGGCTGGTGGCCGACCTCGGCGACCGCGCCAGGGCCCTGCGTCCCGGCAGCCCGGGCTTCGCCCGCACCGTCATCGTCGGCGGCCTCGCGCTGCTGCTCGTCATCGTCGGCATCGGCGCGCTCGCCGGCTGGTTCGGCGGCGACGGCGACAAGTCACAGAAGGCCGGCCCGACCGGGGGCGACCCGTCGGCGCCGCCGGCCGCCCAGCCGCTGTACCCCGAGGTCCAGCTCTACAGGGACGCCGACAAGGGCCTCGCGGTCAACGTCCCGAAGAGCTGGAAGAAGTCCACCGGCGGCGGCACGTGGGTGGACTTCATCGCGCCCGACGAGGCGGGCGGGCCCCGCAAGGTCCGCATCAACCAGGAGAACGCCTCCGGGTCCGCCGCCGCGTTCCTGCGCGCGGCCGAACGGCGGCTGCCCCAGTCGTCGGCCAGCTGCAAGGCCGCGTACCAGCGGGTGAGCCTCACCGACGCCGGCGACCTCGGCGGCGTCGCGTCGGCCGAGCTGGAGTACACCTGCGGCGAGGGCGAGGAGATGCGGCACGGCATCTGGCGCGCGATCGTCCAGGGCGGCCAGGCCACCTCGTTCTACCTCAGCGTCCCGGACGGGGCCTTCGAGGAAAGTAAGATCTTCTACAGCGAGATGGTGCGGTCGTTCACGCTCACCTCCTGAGCGCCGCCCGTAGTATCAACGCAACGGGTGGAGCTGGTTAGGGGGCAGGCGTGACCGAGGTCGAGGCGCTGCGCAAGCAGGCCGAGCAGTGGCTTGCCGAGGACCCCGACCCCGCGACCCGGGCAGAGCTGAGCGCGCTGCTGGACCGCCTGCCGGCCACGGCCGACGAGCTTGCCGACCGGTTCACCGGCACCCTCACCTTCGGCACGGCCGGCCTGCGCGGGCCGCTGCGCGCGGGCCCCAACGGCATGAACCTCGCCGTGGTCCGGGCCGCCGCCGCCGGCCTGGTCACCTGGCTCGCCGTCCGCGGGGCGCAGGGTCCGCTCATCATCGGGTACGACGCGCGGCACGGCTCCCGCGAGTTCGCGGCCGAGACGGCGCGCGTCGCCACGGGCGCCGGGCGGCAGGCCCTGCTGATGCCGCACACCCTGCCGACGCCCGTGCTGGCCTTCGCCGTGCGGCACCTCGACGCGTGCGCGGGGGTGATGGTCACGGCCAGCCACAACCCGCCCCAGGACAACGGGTACAAGGTCTATCTCGGCCACGGCCTGGGCGGGCCGGGCGGCGACGGCGCCCAGATCGTGCCGCCCGCCGACGCCGAGATCGAGGCGGCCATCCGGGGCGTGGGGCCCCTGTCGACGGTCCCGCTGGGTCCCGCCGGCACCGTGCTCGGCGAGGACATCGTCGAGGCGTACCTGGCCGGTGCCGTGGCCGTCCTCGACGAGCTGACCGTCGACCGGGCCGAGCGGGAGCGCCTCACCATCGCGTACACGGCCCTGCACGGCGTGGGCGCGGGCCTGGTCGGCGCCGCGTTCGCCAAGGCGGGCTTCAGCACGCCGCTCGTGGTGCCGCAGCAGGCCAACCCCGATCCCGACTTTCCCACGGTGACCTTCCCGAACCCGGAGGAGCCGGGGGCGATGGACCTGGTGCTGAACCTCGCCCGCCGGGCCGGCGCCGACATCGCCATCGCGAACGACCCCGACGCCGACCGGTGCGCGGTGGCGGTGGCCGACGGCGACACATGGCGCATGCTGCGCGGCGACGAGGTCGGCGTCCTGCTGGCCGACCACCTGATGCGCCGCGGCGTCCGCGGCCGGTACGCCACGACGATCGTCTCCTCGTCGCTGCTGCGCGAGCTGTGCGCCCGCCGCGACCTGCCGTACGCGGAGACGCTCACCGGCTTCAAGTGGGTCACCCGGGCGGGCGAGGACCTCGTCTACGGGTACGAGGAGGCGCTGGGCTACTGCGTGGCCCCCGAGCACGTGCGCGACAAGGACGGCATCACCGCCGCCCTGCTGATCGGCGAGCTGGCCGCCGGCCTCAAGACCGAACTGCGCACGCTCACCGACCGCCTGGACGAGCTCGCCACGGAGTACGGCGTGTACGCCACCGACCAGCTCTCCGTCCGCGTCGACGACCTGCGCGAGATCGACGACGCGATGGCCCGCTTCCGGGCCCGCCCCCCGGACACGTTGCTCGACGAGCCGGTGACCACGCTGGAGGATCTGCTGCCGGGGGCGGACGTCGTCATCGTGCGCGCCGAGTCCGCCCGCGTCGTCGTGCGCCCGTCGGGCACCGAACCCAAGCTGAAGGCGTACCTGGAGGTCGTCGAGCCGGTGCTGGACGGCGATGTCGCCGCGGCGCGCGAGCGCACCGCCGCCCAGCTCTCGGCCCTGCGCACCGAGGTCGAGACCGCGCTGGGCCTGTGACCCCTAT
The DNA here is from genome assembly GCF_039528515.1 of Luedemannella flava. NCBI lineage: Bacteria > Bacillati > Actinomycetota > Actinomycetes > Micromonosporales > Micromonosporaceae > Luedemannella > Luedemannella flava. The sequence goes on along the minus strand of NZ_BAAALT010000013.1, from coordinate 9,970 downwards.
TCGGTGCGCAGCCCTCCCGGCCGGGTGAGGCGCCAGAGCACCGGCAGGCTCGCCGCGGTGATCAGCAGGACGACGGCCGCGGCCAGCCCCGTGGTCAGGCCCACCACCGTCCAGTCGATCGAGAACTCGACGTTCAGCATGCGCAGCAGCACCGCCCCCAGGGCCAGGCCGAACGCGGTGGCGAGGGTCAGGCCGATGGTCACCGGCACGATCGCCTGCCAGAGCACCGACCAGCCCAGCGTGGCCCGCCGGGTGCCGACCGCGACCAGCATGGCGAGCAGCCGTCGCCGTTCGCGCAACTGCTCGACGATGCCGACCAGCATGCTGCCGGCGATGAGCAGCAGGGTGACCACGACGCCGGCGTAGAGCGCCCGGCGGATGCTGACGAACCGCCGGGCCTGCTCGGTCTGCTTCAGCATCGCCACACTGGACGCGGGACCGAACCCGGCCGCCGTGACGCGCAGCAGGTCGGGCGTGTCCGGCACGGTCCGGTCCAGCGTCACGTAGGCCATCACGTAACCGTTGCGCAGGCGCGACAGCTCCGGGAACGCCGACGGGGTCACGAGCAGCCCACCCGACTCGCCGCCGAGGGGGTCGGTGCGGGCCGGGACCTGGCGCGCGCCCGCGGGCATGGTCCAGGCGATGCCGTCGCCGACCGCCAACCGGGTGCCCGGCGGGATCGACAGTTCCACCTGGCCCGCCTCGTCGCTGGTCGCGACGAACACGTCGCCGTCGGCGCAGTCGCCCAGCGTGGCGATCTCCGCCAGGGCGGCGCAGTCCCCGACGCGGATGCCCGCGACGGTGGCGCCGTTGTCCTTCATGGACACGCCGGTCACGTAGCTGGTGGCGGTCGCGCCCGTGACAGCCGGCGCGGCGAGCAACGCCCGGGCGACCGCCGGCGCGCCCGCGTTCGGCGCGAAAACGATCACCTCGGCGTGCGCGCGGGTGAGGTCCTGGCCCGTCTGCACCGTGACCTCCCGCTCGACCGCGGCGAACAGCGTGTGCAGGCCGATCGTGCCGGCGACGGCCACCGCGATGCCGTTGACGAGGCGCGCCGACGCGGCGCTGTCGAGCTGGAGCCGGCGCACGGCGAGCTGCCAGGCCACCGCCCCGCCGCGCAGGCGGCGCACGAGGAGGTCGGCCAGCCACGGCAGCAGCGTGACGGTGCCGAGCAGCAGCAGCGTCGCGCCGGCCGCGATCTGGTAGATCATCCGGTCGTCGATGCCCTCGCGGACGCCGCCCACGAGCGGCCACAGCAGGGCCAAGCCGACGGCGGGCAGGAGCACCCGCCACCACATCCGCCGGCGCGGCCCGCCCACCCGGCGGGTGACGCCCAGCGGCTCGATGAGCACGCCCCGCAGCGCCACCAGACTCACCACGACCGCGACGGCCGGGACCGTCACGGCGATGACCGCCACCAGCCCGGGCGCGGGCCGGATGTCGGCGGCGAACACGCTGATGTCCCACAGCGTCACCAGCGGGACGAGCTGCCGGCCGAGCAGGAACAGCCCCGCGCCCACCAGGAGCCCGAACAGCGCGCCCACCGCGGCCTCGCCGGCCGCGACCAACCGCGTCATCCGCGGGTCGGCGCCGAGCAGCCGCAGCGCGGCCAGGCGCCGGTCGCGACCCTCGCCGCCGAAGCGCACCGCCGCGCTCAGGAAAACCCCGAGGGGCAGCAGGAGTACGACGAAGATGACGATCACAAGGAAGGTCAGCAGCGGGCTCTGCGGCGCGTCGGGCCCGGTGTCGCCGTAGTGGTCCAGCCGCGTGGACGAGCCCGGGTCGAGGTCGGCGCCCCGGATGAACACCAGCTCCCCCGGGCCCAGCAGCCCGTCGTCGCCGATGGTCGCGGTGACCGTGTCACCGCCGAGCCTGGGCGCGAACAGCCGCTGCCCGTCCGGGGTGGCCAACAGGTCGCGCAGGGCCGGCGACACGGCGACCTCGCCCCGGCGGGGCAGCCGCGTGAGCCCGGGCGGAACCGGCGCCTGCGGGCCCTCGGCCTCGACCAGGCGGCCACGCACGGCCGTGCCCCGGAACGCGGTGTCGACCGTGAAGCTCAGCAGCGTGTTGGCGGCCGGCTTCTCGATGACGCTCCCGATGAGGTCCGCGCGCGCCTGGCCCCGGTCGCCGCGCGCCTGCAGCGCGACCGGCAGCGAGGCGGCGAGCAGCAGCATGGCCACGCCGACGCCGACGCCGAGGGCGGTGAGCGCGGTCCGGATCCATCCCTCGCGCCCGCCCGTGAGCGCCATCCGCGCCCCGATGATCAACTCGTTCACGCCGGGATCTCCGCCAGGTCGCGCGTGAAGCCGTCGCGGACGATGACCTCACGGTCGGCGTACGCGGCGACGCGGGCCTCGTGCGTCACCAGGATGACGGCGGCGCCGGTCTCCCGGGCGGCCGTGGTGAGCAGGCGCATCACCCGCTCGCCGTTGAGCGAGTCCAGGGCGCCGGTCGGCTCGTCGGCGAAGACGACCCGGGCTCCGGTGACGAGCGCGCGGGCGACGGCGACGCGCTGGCCCTGCCCGCCGGACACCTCGCCGGGTCGCTTGCCGGCCACGTCGGCGACCTCCAGCCGGTCGAGCCACTCCGCGGCCCGGCGGCGGGCCTCCCGACCGCCGACGCGCTCCAGGCGCAGCGGCAGGGTGACGTTCTCCAGGCAGGTCAGCTCGGGGACGAGCTGCCCGAACTGGAACACGAACCCGAACCGGGTCCGGCGCAGGGCGCTGCGCTGCCGCTCGGACAGGGCACCGATGTCGCGTCCGTCGAACTTCACGACGCCCTTGTCGGGGCGGACGATGCCGGCGAGGCAGTGCAGCAGCGTCGACTTGCCGGAGCCGGACGGCCCCATGATGGCCACCACCTCGCCGGCCGCGACGGCGATGCTCGCCCCGGCGAGCGCGGTGGTCGGCCCGAACGCCTTGTGCACACCGTCCGCCTCGATCACCGCACTCATGCCGCCACCTCCGCTGCGCTCCGGCGCCGGCATGAGTGGGAACTGAGCTGATGATCCGCTCGCTGACGCTCGCTCATCGGCGGACCTCCTTCGCGAGTTGGTCGAGGCGGGCGGCGGTGAGCTCCAGCCAGCGGAGGTCGGCCTCAAGGTGGAACAGCGCGTGGTCGCAGATGAGCTGGTCGGCGAGGTCGCCGGCGCCCTTGCGGCGGGTCAGCTCGCGCATGAGCCGGAGGTGCTCGGCGCGCTGGATGTCGAGCACGTCGGCGGCGGGTCGGTCGGCGAGCAGGGCGAGCACGACCTTGGTGTAGAGGGTGCTCTGCAGGTACGGCTCCGGGGCCTCGGGCTGGGCGAGCCAGGCCTGGACGTCGGTGACGCCGGCGTCGGTGATCGCGTACCGCTTGCGTTCCGGGCCGGCGCCCGGCTCGACGGCGTCGACCTCGACGAGGCCATTCTTGAGTAGCCGGGAGAGCGTGGCGTAGACCTGGCCGAACGGCAGCGGGCGGCTCCGCCCGAACAGGTCGTCGTACGCCCGCTTGAGGTCGTAGCCGTGGCGCGGGCTCGCCTCCAGGAGGCCGAGAAAGGTGTGTCCGAGTGACATGCGGAGGACTATACAGCGTCGGTATACACATCATGTATACACAGTCGCGAACAATCCAGCGAGGTCAGATCCGCGCTGGTCAGAACCGGGGCATGCCGCCGAACTGCCGGTCGCCCGCGTCGCCGAGGCCCGGCACGATGAACGCCTTGTCGTTGAGCCGCGCGTCGATCGACGCCGTCACCACGCGCATCGGCAGGCCCGAGTCGCGCAGCCGGTCGAGGCCCTCGGGAGCGGCGAGCACGCAGATCACCGTGACGTCCGTGCAGCCCCGGTCGACGAGCAGTCGCACGCAGTGCTCCAGCGAGCCGCCGGTGGCGAGCATCGGGTCCAGCACGACCACGGGCAGGCCCGAGAGATCGGCCGGCAGCGACTCCAGGTAGGCCCGCGGCTCGAACGTCTCCTCGTCGCGCGCCAGGCCGACGAAGCCCATCGAGGACTCCGGCAGCAGCGCCAGCGCGGCGTCGGACATGCCGAGGCCGGCCCGCAGCACGGGCACGAGCAGCGGCGGATTGGCCACCCGGTAGCCGGTGGTGGGCTCCACCGGCGTCTCGATCGGGTACTCCTCGACGGAGGCACCGCGCGTCGCCTCGTAGACCAGCATGGTGGTGAGCTCGTGCAGCGCCGCGCGGAACGCGGCCGAGTCGGTGCGGGCGTCGCGCATCGCGGTGAGCCGCGTCCGGGCGAGAGGATGATCCACAACGAGTACGTCCACGTAGAGCAACCTACCGGCCCACCCACGCGACCCGCGCTCACGGTGCTCCGGCTCGCCAATCTCGCCGCCCACCCACCGCCCACATCGGATCTTGGGGGCGTTACCGCCCCAAGGCCGATATCGCCCCCGAGATCCATCCCGGCCCCGCCGAGGGGTCTGCGCAGGAGGATAAGGGCCAAGATCGACGGGGGTTGGGCGGCGTAGGATCGGCCGTATGACCGCGACCGTTTCCGCGCTGGGCGACGTGGCCCGCTCCGACGCGGCCCTGCGGGCCTTCCTGCACGGGCTGCCCGGCGTCGATCAGGTCGGTGCCGAGGCCCGGGCCGCCATGCTGGGCACGCGGTCGATCAAGACCACGGCCAAGGCGTGGGCGATCGACCTGGCGATCCGCATGGTCGACCTGACCACCCTCGAGGGCGCCGACACCCCGGGCAAGGTCCAGGCGCTGTGCGCCAAGGCCCGCCGCCCCGACCCGGCCGACCCGAGCTGCCCGGCCGTGGCCGCCATCTGCGTCTACCCGGCGCTCGTGCCCACCGCGGCCGAGGCGCTGCGCGGCTCCGGGGTGCACCTGGCCAGCGTGGCGACCTCGTTCCCGTCCGGGCAGGCGCCGCTGGACATCCGCCTGGCCGACACCCGGGCCGCCGTCTCGGCCGGCGCCGACGAGATCGACATGGTGATCAACCGGGGCGCCTTCCTCGCGGGCCGCTACCTGGAGGTGTTCGAGGAGATCGCGGCCGTCAAGGAGGCGTGCGGGGACGCCCACCTCAAGGTCATCCTGGAGACGGGCGAGCTCGCCACCTACGACAACGTGCGGCGCGCCTCGTGGCTGGGCATGCTGGCCGGCGGCGACTTCATCAAGACCTCGACCGGCAAGGTGACGCCGGCCGCCACCCCGCCCGTGACGCTCGTGATGCTGGAGGCCGTGCGCGACTTCCGCGCGCAGACCGGCCGGCAGGTCGGCGTGAAGCCCGCCGGCGGCATCCGCACCAGCAAGGACGCCATCAAGTACCTGGTGATGGTCAACGAGACGGTCGGCGACGACTGGCTGGACCCCGACTGGTTCCGCTTCGGCGCGTCCACGCTCCTCAACGACCTGCTCATGCAGCGCACCAAGCTGGCCACCGGACGTTACGAGGGCCCCGACTACTTCACGGTGGACTAAATGTTCGAATACGCTCCCGCGCCCGAGTCCAGGGCCATTGTGGACATCAAGTCGTCGTACGGGCTGTTCATCGACGGGAAGTTCACCGACGGCACGGGCGGTCGCAAGACGGTGAACCCCGCCACCGAGGAGGTCCTCGCCGAGGTGACCGAGGCGGGCGAGGCCGAGGTGAACGCGGCCGTGGCCGCCGCACGTAAGGCGTACTCGAATGTGTGGGGTCCGATGCGCGGCGCCGAGCGCGCGAAATACCTCTACCGCATCGCGCGGATCGTGCAGGAACGCGCGCGCGAGCTCGCGGTCCTCGAGTCGATCGACAACGGCAAGCCGATCCGCGAGTCGCGCGACGTCGACCTGCCGCTCGTCGCGGCGCACTTCTTCTACTACGCGGGCTGGGCCGACAAGCTCCGGCACGCCGGGTTCGGGCCGGAGCCGCGCCCGATCGGGGTGGCCGGGCAGGTCATCCCGTGGAACTTCCCGCTGCTCATGCTCGCCTGGAAGATCGCGCCCGCGCTGGCCTGCGGCAACACGGTCGTGCTGAAGCCGGCCGAGACCACGCCGCTGACCGCGCTCGCGTTCGCGGAGATCTGCCAGCAGGCCGACCTGCCGCCCGGCGTCGTCAACATCATCACGGGCGGCGGCGAGACGGGCCGGCTGCTCGTCGAGCACCCCGACGTGGACAAGGTGGCGTTCACCGGCTCCACCGAGGTCGGCCGGGCCATCGCGCAGTCCGTGGCCGGCACCCGCAAGCGGGTCACGCTCGAGCTCGGCGGCAAGGCCGCCAACATCGTCTTCGACGACGCCCCGATCGACCAGGCCGTCGAGGGCATCGTGAACGGCATCTTCTTCAACCAGGGCCACGTCTGCTGCGCCGGGTCGCGGCTGCTCGTGCAGGAGTCGGTGGCCGAGGAGCTGCTCGCGTCGCTGAAGCGCCGGATGGCGCAGTTGCGCGTCGGCGACCCGCTGGACAAGAACACCGACGTCGGCGCCATCAACTCCGCCGCCCAGCTCGACCGGATCCGGGAGCTGTCCGCCGCCGGCGACGAGGAGGGCGCGCAGCGCTGGTCGCCGCCGTGCGCGCTGCCCGAGCGCGGGTTCTGGTTCGCGCCCACCATCTTCACCGGGGTCACCCAGGCGCACCGCATCGCCCGGGAGGAGATCTTCGGGCCGGTGCTGTCGGTGCTCACCTTCCGCACGCCCGCCGAGGCCGTGGAAAAGGCGAACAACACTCCGTACGGGCTGTCGGCCGGCGTGTGGACCGAGAAGGGCTCCCGCATCCTGCGCATCGCGGACCAACTGCGCGCCGGGGTGGTCTGGGCCAACACGTTCAACAAGTTCGACCCGACCTCGCCGTTCGGCGGGTACAAGGAATCCGGGTACGGTCGCGAGGGCGGCCGCCACGGGCTGGAGGCCTACCTTGCCCACTGACCGGCTGGCCGTGAAGAAGACGTACAAGCTCTATATCGGGGGCGCGTTCCCGCGCAGCGAATCGGGTCGCTCCTACGAGGTGCGGTCCGCGGGCGGGGCGTTCCTCGCGAACGCGGCGCTGGCGTCCCGCAAGGACGTGCGCGACGCCGTGAAGGCGGCCCGGGCCGCTGTCGGGAAGTGGTCGGGCGCCACGGCGTACAACCGGGGTCAGATCCTCTACCGGATCGCGGAGATGCTGGAGGGTCGGCGGGCCCAGTTCATCGCCGAGGTGCGCGACAGCGAGGGCGGCAACAAGTCGTCCGCCGAGGCCGCCGTCGACGCCGCGATCGACCGCTGGGTGTGGTATGCCGGTTGGTCGGACAAGCTCGCCCAGGTGTACGGCAACGCCAACCCCGTCGCCGGCCCGTTCTTCAACCTGACCGTGCCCGAGCCGACGGGCGTGGTGGGCGTCGTCGCGCCGGCCGACTCCTCCCTGCTCGGGCTCGTCAGCGTGGTCGCGCCGGTCATCGTGGGCGGCAACACCTGCGTCGTGCTGGCCAGCCCGGCCCGGCCGCTGCCGGCCATCACGCTCGCCGAGGTCCTGGCCACCTCCGACCTGCCCGGCGGCGTGGTCAATCTGCTCACCGGGCAGACCGCCGAGTTGGGCCCCTGGCTCGCCGGGCACATGGACGTCAACGCCGTCGACCTCACCGGCGTCGACGACCACGCGCTCGCCCGGGACCTGGAGGTGGCCGCTGCGGCGAACCTGAAGCGGGTCCGCCGACCGGCCGCCGACGACTGGGCCGCGGAGCCAGCCCTGGACCGCATGCTCGGCTACCTGGAGCCCAAGACGGTCTGGCATCCGAAGGGCATCTAGCGGATGAGGCCGCAGCCGTAGTGGCGAGGACCGAACCCGCCGGACCGTCTAGTCGGCGGTCGATCCGGGCGGGGCGGCCTGCGCGGTCTGGCGGAGGGCGACTAGGGTGTGCGCAGAGTCGTCGACACGACACGCGTTTCGTGTCCGACTGCCGTATGAGCCACCCACTGACTGACGGAGGTCGCCGTGGCCCGGTCTGACCACGCCGACGAATCGGCGGAGCAGACGCCGACCGCGACGCTGTGGAGCGATGTCGAGATCGATCCGGTGGAGATCGCACTGCCCAGCGGCGTGGGCTACACGCTGCGGGCATACCGGCTGAACACCGAGGTGACGGCCACGGAGGCGGACCATGAGTCCAACGCCGGGGACGACTTCGACGCCGCGTCCGCCGAGGTTTTCGCGTCCCGCCGCCGCCCCGCCGAGGATGAGGACGAACTCGAGCCCATCGACGAGGACGAGCTGACCAAGCAGGCGCTCGCCGCCGGCGGCAAGGACCGCGACGACGAGGACGAGCGCGCCGAGGCGGACGACGACTCCGAGGACGAGGACGAGGAAGAAGAGGACGAGACCGAGGAGGCGGAGGCGGAGGCGGAGGCCGAGGAGGTCCCGCTCTTCCTGGGCCGGCGCGGCAAGGTCTACCTCTTCAAGAGCCCCGAAGGGCTCGTCGACTTCGTCCGCTCGGGCGCCGAGCACGACCTCACCCAGCTCGACACGTGGTCCGACCTCGTCGAGCGCATCACGGTCGACGACGTCGAGCCCGCCGAGGAGGACCGCTACGAGCTGGACCTCGTGGTGGAGAACCTGCGCGGCGGCCACGACGTGTGGGACCACGCCCTGATCATCAAGGCCGGCGAGGCCGCCCGCGACCTCGGCTTCGCGCTGCGCATCGAGCCGATCGTCAACGCGCTCGCCGCCGGTTCGCCGCTCGACGACCTCGACGAGTCGATGCGGGCGGCCGCCGAGGGCGGCCCCAAGGCGTTCTTCGCACGGCGTCGACTGCGCAAACACGGCGAGCAACAGGCAGCCCTCGGCTGGCGGACGATCATTGGCAAGATCTCTGCCGCTGTGGACTGGCGCGACTGACCGCTACCAGGCAATATCGGTCTTTAGCACATTCGCTGGGGGAGGAGGACGATGCCGTGGCGCTGGTGCGCGTGTACTGCGGACTTGCCGCGGCGGAGGTGGCCTCATGGCTGACCGCCGCCGTCGTCGACGACGCGGGCCGACTGCTGGAGGTCCGCGATATCAGCGACGACCCCGTCGGATATGCCCAACTTGCCGCGCTTCTAGCTGAACGGTCCCACGGCGGCGCCCCCGTCGCCGTGGCCGCCGACCGCGCCACCCACCTCGTCTCCCAACTTCTCTCCGCCGCCAACCGGTGGCTCTGCATCGCCGACGACGAGTCCTCCGTGGACGACTTCGCCGAGCGGTTCGCCGACGACTCCTCCCCCGAGGAGATGGAGTCGCCCGCCGCCGAGCGCCGGGCCGTCGGCCTGGCCCGCGCCCTGCAGGCCGGCGCGGTCTCCATCGGCGCGCACCGCCCCAACCACGACCTCGACGTGCTCAAGCCCATCCTGGCCGCGCACAACGCCGTCATCGGCGGCCGGCACAACGCCGCGGTGGCGCTGCGCGAGGTGCTCCGCGAGCTGCACCCGGCGGCGCTGCGGGCCTTCCCCGACCCCGCCGAGCAGATCCCCCTCGCCGTGCTCGGCCGGCTCCCCGAGCCCAGCCTGCTGGGCAACTCGTCGCAGGCCCGCAACCGCGACGCCGCGGTGATCAGCGAGATCGCCGAGTCCGAGGCCACCGACCCGAGCATCGTCGCGGCGGCGGTCACCGCCCTGCGCGTGGCCGTGGCCGAGTCCAGCCCGCGGCGCGGCGCCCAGAACAAGCAGTGGGCCCCCGTCGTCGCGGAGAGCGTCCGGCAGTGCGTCACGGCCGTGCGCGCCTTCGACCGGTCCGCCGCCGTGCTCGTCGGCACGCTCGTCGACCGGCTCGGCGCGACCGGCACGCCGACGCCCGTGGTGCGGTCCATGTCTCGGGCCGTCGCGCCGTCGACGGAGGATTCGGGCGCGTCGCGCGTCCCGGCCCCGCGCCGTCGGGGTGCCGGCGTCACGCCCGTCTCGGCGTCGCCGATGTCGGCCAGCCCGGCGACCGGCGCGCCCGTCTCGGCCAGCCCGGCCACCGGCGTGCCCATGTCAGGTGGCCCCGTGCCCGGCGGCTCGGTGCCCGCGGTGCCATTCCCGGCCCCGCCGGCGCCCGCC